>CALCNS010000126.1 GCA_937897315.1 uncultured Bacillota bacterium | reverse complement strand
GGCTCGCCAGGCATTGGCTCCGGCAAAGGCAAACCCGTGTTGCATGCGCCCCTTCTTGGCGTTCATCAGGGCCAAGGTGATGCAGTAGGGGCTCGATTCTTCTTTGCAGGTAATAATGCAGTGGTAGGGGCAGACGACCGGGCGTTTTATGCCTTTACGCACATCTTCCACAAAGGCGTTGACAATGGCTCGGCCGGGCATTCCCACCGGACTCTTAATAATGCCAATGTCTTCGGGTTGGCAGTTGAGGTAGGTTTGCTTAAAGCCGGGGCTGGCGTCGCACTCGTGGGTGGTCACAAAACGGGTGGCCATTTGCACACCCGAAGCACCCTGTTCAAGTATGCGGTGTATGTCGGCTCCGGTGTATACGCCACCGCCGGCAATGACCGGGATGTGTTTACCCGCACGCTCTTCTACTTTTTTGGCTTCGGCAACCACTTCGGGCACCAGCTTCTCCAGTTGGTAGTTGGGGTCATCCAGCTGTTCTTCGCTAAAGCCCAGGTGGCCGCCTGCCTAGGGACCTTCTAGTACAAAACCATCGGGGGCATAGTTGTATTTGTCGAGCCAACGCTTGGCAATGAGCCCGGCAGCTTTGGCCGAAGAGACAATGGGCACCAGTTTGGTGTGTGAATTTGCCTCCAAATAAGATGGCAGGGTCAGCGGTATACCTGCACCCACAAAGATAATATCGATGTTTTCTTCCAGTACGGTTTTGACGATTTCGCCAAAGTGGTTCATGGCCACCATAATATTCACACCCAAAATACCCTTGGTCATGGAGCGGGCTTTGCGAATTTCGGCTCGCAGTGCACGCAGGTTGGCTTCTAAAAAGTTACTGGTGTAGTCGGGTTCGGCCATGCCAATTCCGGCTGCCGAGATGACGCCAATTCCACCGGCGTTCGCGACTGCGGCGGCTAATCCGCTTAAAGATATGCCGATGCCCATACCCCCCTGGACAATGGGGACGCGGGCGGTGAAGTGACCAATCGTTAAAGGTTTTCCGTTCCATTGCATTGTTGCCAAAACTCCTTTGTAGTAGACTCTTACAATGGCTTTTTGTATTCGCCGAAGGGGTAGTTTGCTCCTTCATTGATACACAATTCACAGCTTTTTCTGCCTTGGGTAAAGGTTTCAAGGACCATGTGTAGAAATGGTAGAGGGAAATGGCACAGAAAACAAGCGGAGGTTTTGTCCATGAGAAAACGGGTAGGACGGTCTCGGTATAAGCAAGCGGCCTTGACGTTTGGCGATAAGCTCTTTTATTTTTGGGGAGTGATGCTCTTTCTGTCGGTCGTGGTGTTATATTTCGTGAGAGGGCAGGCGCTCTATGCTTTTTCTGCCGTTACGGTGCTTGTGGGTATGTACCTTTACCGCAAAAGCCGGGAAGCGAGTGTTCTACTGGCAGAGTGCATTTATATTGCCTTGGTCGCCAACCCGAACCTTACCGTTAAGGAATTGGCAGAGCGTTGCTACCCACCAAAGATTTCTCTTGGGCAAGGAGCGAAGCCCGGTCAAGACCACAAAGCAGAAGGGGAGCGCAAAGTCCGAGACCTCATGAGAAAAATGTGCGATTTAGAGGTTTTTTCACCGGACACCCTCTTCGATGAACAAACTGGTATGTTGCGACGTCGTGGCTTGGTGGTGAAACCGGAAGTCGAGTCCGAGTATGATTTGCTGCAGCAGCAAGGATTCCGCATTCCCCAAGCTCCCGGTGTTCCCGCGCCACAACCTACGCTTGCAACGAACGAAGCAAAGTTTTGCGGAGAATGTGGTGCCAAGAACAAAAGATCCAATAAGTTTTGCACCGAGTGCGGAGTGGCTTTTGACGAGTAATCACTAAGTTGTGAAACATTTTGCGGCGGTATATGCAATTTTGTTTCACAACTATTCATAGAAATGCACAAAAGATATGGATGCAAGTATCCGAGTTCGAAGGGAAGCAGTTGGGTTCATTCTATACTTATGAGGAGAATCGGGATGAAAAACTTAGGTAAGATTATATTGGGGAATCTCCTCATCACCTCGGCGTATGCCTTTATTACGGTGCCCAACAAGATGATCAACGGTGGAGTGACCAGCTTTTCCATGATTATTGGCAAACTAAGCGGGTTATCGGTCTCCCTGCTCGCCGATGCGTTTACGTTGTTGCTCTTGCTTGGTTGTTGGCTTTTTCTGGGCAAAGAGTATTTGCTTCGTGCCATTTTTAGTTCGCTATGTTACGTAAGCATGTTTACCGTGTTCCACAGTGTCTCGTTTGCGGTGCAACTCCCTCTTGCTGTAAACGTGCTATTTGCCTCTGTGTTGGTGGGCAGCGGATATTACTTTTGCATTAGTGCCAAATCCACAGCAGTGGGGTTCGATACGGTCGCTATTATCTTAAAAAAATACAATCCAAAAATCAATTTGGCATGGACCATGTGGATGATTAACATTTCCGTTTTATTGTTGGGACTCATCACCTATGGGGTACTCTCCGTGATTACGGGTGTTATTTTTACCTGTATTCAAGCGTACACCTTGAATGTTTTGTTAAAGAGAAGGCATAACCAAACGGTGTGAGCCCATGTAAGATGTTCTTAGTTGGAAGTCTGCCAGTGTTGCGGTTATGTGGGGTGATTGCAAACTCATCCCTTTTTTGTTAGGTTCATTGGTGGAACTAAGTCTTCATTAGGTAATGAAGTGTATAGGAATTGAATCACGAGAGAGTGAATGAGCATTGGAGACACTAGGAGGGGATGTTCGATGCACATTGCGAACAACATTTTAAAATACTACTTGCGCAACGTTTTGTTTATAACGGGAACTGCCTATGCCGGCAAATCGACCATGGTTCGAATGTTGGCCGAAAAATACAATCTGGTCCATTGTGGCGAGAATTATCATGCACAGATTCCTGCGGAGGTGCTTTCCTTAACCGACCAACCCAATTTGAATTACTTTAAGACGATGAAAGATTGGCAAGAGTTTGTCCATCGCACACCGGAAGAATATACGCGTTGGATAGTAGCTAGTTCCAAAGAAGCGGCTGAGATTGAAGTTGCGATGCTGATTTCACTTTCGCAAGAACGCAAAGTCATTGCCGATACCAACATTCCCATCGACGATTTAAAGCAGATAGCGGGGTATCATCAGGTGGCTGTCATGCTATCTCCTCAAGCCATGTCGGTGGATTATTTCTTTGAACGGGATGACGCTGAAAAGGTTTTCCTGAAAGAACAAATCCAAAAAGCCAAAGATCCTATACAGGCCATGCAGAATTTTCGTGCTTGCTTGGCAAGCATCAACAGCCAAGAGCGATACGACCGGTTGGCTCATAGTGGCTTTTTTACCTTAGTTCGTGAAGATGCAGAGGCAGATACCCGCCAAGAAGTGCTAGACCAGCTGGCAAAGCATTTTGGATTGGTGTGAGGTGAGCAAGATGAATTACCCAAAGGAAATTCAAGCATTTCTTGGCGATGAGACGTATACTCTCGATACCGTGGGAATGTCGAACTCGTCGGTTATCCTTTTTCACGAAAAAATTTTAAAGGTGCAAAAAAGTAGTGCCGAGTCGAAGCAGGAATACTTGGTCATGCAGTGGCTGCAAGGACGTTTGCCCGTGCCAAAGGTTTTGGCTTATGCTCAAGAGAAGGATCATGATTTCTTGCTCATGAGTAAGCTACCTGGGGAAATGGCGTGTTCGGAGAAGCTTTTGCAACAACCGGAGCGTTTAACAGAATTACTGGCAAATGCTCTGCAACTGCTGTGGCTAGTAGATACGGCTCCATGCCCTTTTACCATGAGCTTGGAACAACGCTTGTCAGTGGCAGCTCTGGCGGTAGAGCAAGGGCATGTACATGTAGACCATTGCGAGCCCGATACCTTTGGGCCAGAGGGTTTTCGCGATGTGCACGAGTTGCTTGCTTGGCTGCAGGCGAACAAGCCCGAGCAAGAGCTGGTGTTTACTCATGGGGATTTCTGCTTGCCTAATATTTTCTTCCATGAGGGTCAAGTGGCGGGTTTCATAGACTTAGGGAAGGCTGGCATAGCCGACCAATGGCAAGACATTGCCTTGTGTTATCGGAGCCTGTTACACAATTACAGCGGTAAATACTCCGGTAAAGAGATTCTGGGTTTTCGTCCGGAAATGTTGTTTGATCAACTCGGCATCGAGCCCAACTGGGAGAAGATAAGGTATTATATTTTGTTGGATGAGTTGTTCTAAGGTATGAGAAACCGCCCTCCTAAGTGGAAGGCGGTTTTGTTATTGGGTAGAGGTAACTTTGGGTGGGTTCAGGTTACTTGAGCTCAGTTTTGTGCTCCAGCATGTAGCCCATGGCGTAGAATGCAATGGCGGCGATGAGAAAGTTGAAGAGCATTTCCGGCCCAGAGGTTATCATGCTTTCGTGCATTCTGTTAGCCGTGCCAAAGAGAAGGTCGTCAATCCAACCTAAGGAGATGCTGGTCACTGCACCGGCGAGGAAGGTGAGGGGCGTGGCAGCTTTTAATTTGTGACGCAGCACGCTGTGTAAGGTGATAAAGAAGTTGAAGAACAGTGTAATCGAGAGCAGGCTGTACGCAACTCCAAACAGAGCTTGGGTCACTTTCCAAGCGACTTCACCTCGGTTGGCTCGTAAAAACTCCAATACTTCTTGTAAGCGATAGCCCATTTCCAGGGTCATTTGTTCTTGCACAGCTCCGCGAACCATGAGCATGGTCAAGCCCAGTAACAGAGCAGCCAGTAACACGCCGAGTTGAATTTGGCTAAAGTAGCCAATGTATTTTGCCGCTAACCGCATCCATCCGTTTTGCGGAATATAGGTTTCGAAAACCGCGTGTTGGCTGTTGAGGTCGCGATTATAGTTCTGTATTGCGGAGATCATGGGAGATATGAGCAGCACAAAGAATACCGAAGCCAAGCCAACAAAGCTAAACATGCTGAGCAGACGTAAAGGGCTACCCGACCAATCCATGTTGCGAACGACGAAAGAGCCGCTGAGCAAGAAGAAGATGGTCACGCCAATTAAGGTAAGTGCGCCCCAGTTATTTTGTCTGAAGATTTTCTTAAATTCGTAGGTTAATAGTGCTTTCATTTTCGATAGACCTCCCGGTATAGTTCATCGAGTGAGATGTTTTTGCTTTCGCGTATGGTTTCTACGTCGCCCATGGCCTGCACTTCACCTTCGCGAATGAAGTATACTTCGTCGAGTAGGCGTTCCATTTCGTGGATGAGGTGGCTAGTGACGAGGATGGTAGATTCTTCGTGGAAGCCCTTGGCAATAAGGTCGAGAATTTCTTCTCGGGCGACAGGGTCGACCCCGTCGAGGGGTTCGTCGAGCACGATTAAGCGTGCTTGGCGTGAGAGGGCAAGGGCTAAGGCGTATTGACTCTTCATT
>CALCNS010000125.1 GCA_937897315.1 uncultured Bacillota bacterium | reverse complement strand
CGTGCCGTGTAATCCTTATTTTATTTCAGTGTCCTCTTGACGGGTAGCAGTTCATCTTGAAACGCTGCAGCTCTTTTATTAGGCATACACTCTGACATGCATCCACCGGTCGGAAGCAAAACGCCACATCGTATAAGCAGATCGAATGCATTGGTCGAAGACAATGGCCAACCAAATTCCATTGAGCCCGGCTCCAATCATGAAGACCATGACATAAGCCACTATGGGTCGCACAATCACAATACCGGTAAAGGTGGAAACCGCCACGGCTTTGGTATCACCGGCTCCGCGCAGAGCACCTGAGAGCACCATTTGTGAGGACTGCAAGGGCTGGATGACTGCCACAATCTTAAGGAGTAGTGCCCCTTGAGCAATGACCAACGCTTCGGTGGTATACATACCTACTAATTGACGACCAAAGAAGAAGAAGGAACCGGCTAAAAGCATGGACGTTATCATGGAGTAACGCCTGCATTTTTGCACATAGGCCTTGCCGTGATCGGGACGTTTTTTGCCCAGTGATTGCCCAATGAGGGAAGTCGCAGAAATACCGAAGGATTGACCAATCATCATGGACATAGAGAAGATGTTATTGGCAATAATGTGGGTGGCATAAGCATCGGTGCCCAAGGTCGCAACGACCTTCGAGAACATAATCTGTCCGGAACGCATAAAGAGCTGCTCCAACATCGCCGGTGAGCCAATGCTCAGTACGCCTTTTAAAATGCGCGGACGAATTTGGAAGAGTTTCTTCATTTCTAGTTTCAGCATATCGGAACCGGCGATCACCGCATACAAAGCAATGAGTAGCGAAACGATTTGTCCCACCGCCATGCCCAAAGCGGCACCAAAAACACCCCAGGCCGGCATACCGAAATGCCCGTTGATGAAGACATAACCCACAATCACATTGACCACGTTGGCAATAATGTTATACGTCATGGAGATTTTGGTTCGCCCAATACCGCGCAGACAAGCCGTCACGGCAATGGTAAGCGCATTGGCCGGGAAGGTGAGCATGAGCACCTGCATATACAAAGTAGCACCGGCTATGGTATCCGGTTCATTGGCACCCATAAACATCACCATGGGTTTGGCGAAAACATACCCCAAAAAGCCCATCACCAACGATGCGCCAAAGGAGAGCAACAAGCTCTGATGCATAATGGTATTGGCATCTTCGTCATTGCCGGCACCCTTCGCCCGAGCGATGAGAGCGGTGCTGCCGGTGTTGAAGGCCTGGAAAACAGCCAAGATGAGGAAGCGTGGTTGGGTGACATACCCTATGGCAGCAATGGCTGCCGTTCCTACACTGCCGACCATCATGGTGTTGACCATACTGACCAGCTGGATTAAAAACGACTCCACCAAAGCAGGCCAGGCAATGGCGATAACCTTGGAGGAAATCTCTTTTGCCGGTAAGTCGTCGGGTACCGGAGTTTGTAAACCTTCAAAAATCCCTTTCAGGAAGCCCTTCTTCGCAGGTTTTACGTCCGGCGCAGAGGGAACGTTGAAGTTGGTTTCTGGAGCCAAGATCATCATTTCCTTTGTCGTATATTTAGTGTGTTGAACAAAAGTATATCGGATATTGGCCGTTTCGTCAACACAACTTTTACCATACTACTGTAAGTATCAAAAGCAAAAGCGCCTCATCCGACCGAATGTAAGAAGATGAGACGCTTGTTTTGTTGCTATTAAGCGGGGTTCATACCGGGATGACCGGGGCCTTTGCCCATCCCTTTTCCCATACCCGTACCGGGCTTGCCACCTGGCATACTGCCGTTCGGTTTGACGTTTCCGGGCAGTTCCACAGTTTCTCCGCGCTGACGAGCCCGTTCGGCGACGGCTTCGTCTATGCTCTGGTTGGCGAACTGACTGTGATACAAGTCGTAGTAGAATCCAGCTTTAGCCAGCAATTCCTCGTGGGTGCCTTGTTCAATAATATCACCTTTATTCATCACCAAAATCTTGTCGGCATCTTTAATCGTCGACAAACGATGAGCAATGACAAAACTGGTGCGGTTTTGCAACAAGCGACCCATGGCGCTTTGAATGAGCAACTCGGTACGAGTATCGACCGAACTGGTCGCCTCGTCCAAAATGAGAATCTTCGGGTTGCTGACGAAAGCACGGGCAATGGTGAGCAACTGCTTTTGCCCTTGCGAAATATTGGAGCTTTCTTCGTTGAGCACGGTCTGGTAGCCATCGGGCAGGGTGCGAATAAAGTAATCCGCAAATGCAGCTTTGGCGGCTGCTACCACTTCTTCCTCGCTGGCTCCCTCGCGTCCATAGGCAATGTTGGCCATAATCGTGTCGTTATACAGCCAGGTGTCCTGCAAAACCATACCAAATTGGTCGCGCAGTTCTTCACGGGGTACACTGGCAATATCGACGCCATCCACGGTGATTTTTCCGGAATCCACTTCGTAAAAGCGCATGAGCAGGTTCACAAGGGTGGTCTTGCCGGCTCCGGTGGGACCCACAATGGCAATCATTTGTCCGGGAGCGACATCGATGTTAAAGTCGTGAATAATGGGTTCTCCGGGACGGTAACCAAACCGCACATGATCGATGACCACATGTCCCTGCACCGGTTGTGGCAGGGAAGCGGCGGTGGCTTCCTCCGACATTTCTTCTTCGTCGAGCAGCTCAAAGACCCGTTCGGCTGCGGCCACAGTCGACTGCAAGACGTTGGCAATTTGGGCTGTTTGGGTAATGGGCTGGTTGAATTGGCGAATGTATTGCAGGAAGCTTTGAATTTTGCCAATCGTAATCTGCCCGCGCACGGCAAAGTAACCACCAAACAGGCATACCGCTACATACCCTAAGTTGCCAATGAAACCGAGCAGCGGCATAATGATACCCGACAAAAATTGGGCTTTTATGCTCACATCGTAGAGCTTATCATTGACTTCTTCAAAGGTTTTTAAGCTTTCGGCTTCCCGGCCATACGCTTTAATCACGGGGTGCCCGGTAAACATCTCTTCCACATGGCTGTTCATGTTGCCAATGAGTCGCTGTTGCTGCACAAAGAGTGGTTGCGACTTTTTGGTAATCACGCGGGTGACCACCAGACTACCCGGCACGGTGATCAGGGCGATGAGGGTCATAATGGGGTTGATGCTCAGCATCATAATCAAAATACCCGCCAACGTGACCGCGGCGCTAATGAGTTGGTTGAGCGATTGTTGTAGATTGGCACTCACCGTATCGACATCGTTGACAGCCCGGCTGAGCAATTCGCCATGGGTTTGGCTGTCGTAATAAGATAGCGGTAAGCGCGTCAGCTTTTGGCTGATATCGGCACGCATGGTGCGCACAATTTTCTGGGAGATACCGGTCATGAGCCAATGCTGGCCGTAGAGCAGCACGGAGTTTCCTACATAAAGGAGAAGCAAGGTCATGAGGATGGTACCTACCGCTTGGAAGTCCACTCCACCTAGGCCCTTTAGTTGCAGACCTTCCAAAATTTTATCGGTGACTTGACCGGTGACTTTGGGAGCGAAGACGCTCAGCAGAGTGGCTAATATAGTAGAAATGGTAATGACAATAATACCAAACCAGTGAGGACGTAGATATTGCACCAAACGAGCGACGGTACCTTTAAAGTTCTTGGCTTTCTCACCGTGTAACAATTGTCCGGGTCCGCGACCGGCTCCGCCACCGGGAGGTCCCATACGGCGTCCGGAGAATTCACCACGGGTGTTCAGGCGTTCTTTTTCGCTTCCATTCCCTTTGTTCTCGGGATTACCATGGGTGGAAGCTGCGGGGGTCATTGGTTTTTCTTGAGTGCTCACTAAAATCCACCTGCCTCTCCGCCAAGGGCTTTGATTGAATATTCTTCGACCGAAAGTTGCGATTCCAAGATTTCCTGATACACTTTGCAGCTTTGCAACAAGGTTTCGTGAGTACCTTGACCCACAATGCGGCCTTCGTCCATAACCAGAATGAGGTCGGAGTTCATTATGGTACTCACACGCTGGGCAATGATGATCACCGTGGAACGCGCGGTGATATCTCTCATGGCTTTGCGCAGGTTGGCATCGGTTTTAAAGTCGAGGGCCGAGAAGCTGTCGTCAAAGACATAAACCGGGGGTTTGCGCACTAAGGCGCGGGCAATGGAAAGGCGCTGCTTTTGCCCACCGGAGAAATTGGTGCCCCCTTGCGAGACTTGAGCTTGTAATCCGTTGGGCATGTCTTGAACAAATTTGGCGGCTTGGGCAATTTCCAGGGCTTGTAGAACTTCTTCCTCTGTAGCGGTTTCTTTGCCGTAACGAATGTTATCGGCAACTGTGCCAGTGAAAAGCAGGGTTTTCTGTGAAACAAAGCCAATGTTCTGGCGCAATTCGGCCAAGTCGAGCTTGCGGATGTCTATCTGGTTCATGGTAATGCTGCCCGATTCCATATCGTAGAAACGCAGGAGTAACTGGGCAAGGGTGGATTTACCGGAGCCGGTGCCGCCGATAATGGCCACGGTTTGCCCAGGCGATGCGGTGAAACAAATGTCGTGTAAGACAGGGGCTTCGCTACCCGGGTATCGGAAGGTGACGTGGTCAAAGGCGACCGTGATTTCCTGCGGTTGCGGGAAGGGCACGAGGTTGTGGGTGGTGGGTTGTTGCACGGTGATCTCGGTGTCGAGGATGTCGTTGATACGGTCGGCCGAGACGGCGGCGCGGGGATACATGATGAAGATCATGGAGAGGCCCATGAGGGAGCCTAAGATCATCCCGATGTATTGGATAAAGGCCATAAGGTCGCCAATCATGAGGTTACCACGATTGATGAACAAGCTACCAAACCACATGGTTGCGATGATAGTCAAGTTCATAATTAAAGACATAATGGGGGATTGTAGGGCGAGGAGACGATTGACTTGGATAGAGTTGTCGGTTAACTCTTGATTGGCTTTGTTAAAGCGCTCTTGCTGATAATCGTCTCGAATAAAGGCACGCACCACACGCACGCCCGAGAGGCCTTCGCGTAAGACAAGGTTCAGACGGTCGAGCTTCTTTTGCATAATGTCAAACATAGGCGTGGCGCGGCCGGCAATCATAGTAACCGAGAGGATGACAGCCGGTAGGGAGACGATGAGGATAGTGCTTAAACTTAAGTTGGTTTGCAGCACGTTGATGATGCCACCGATGAACATAATGGGAGCAGCCAACATCATGCGTTGCCCCATCATGAGCAGCATTTGCATTTGGCGAACGTCATTGGTGGAACGGGTAATCAGGGAAGCGGTACCGAACTTGTCGAACTCACTTTGCCCAAAGTTTTCGATTTTGGTGAAGGTTTTGTTGCGCAAGTCACGGGAAAAGCCCATGGCGTTGCGCGAGGATAGGTAGCTGGTCCCTATGGCACAAGCCATGCCAAAGAGGGAGACCAGTAACATTTGCCCACCCACACGTAATATATAAGCGGTGTCACCGGCGGCAATGCCGTTGTTGACGATGTGGGCCATGAGTTTGGGAAGCTGTAAGTCGGCCATGGTGCGTCCAAAGACCAGCAGGCAGACGGTTATAAAACTGGGGAGATAGGGGATGAACCCTTTTAAAATACGCTTCATGCGCACACATCCTTTTTTACGACTCCGTCGTCGTCTGCTTTTGTTCGTCCTTATAGGTGCGATATAAGTCGGTGAGTTTGTTCATGAGGTCAATAAAGGTGCGGGTGTCGGTTTCGCCTAAGAGGTTGACCATGACTTTGGCGTTGTGCAAAAATTGCTCGTAAAGGTCTTGCACGGCCTTGATACCTTTATCGCTGATTTCGGCGAAGACCACACGGCGGTCTTCCAAGTCACGCACGCGGGTAAGGTATCCGTGTTTTTCGAGGGGGTTGAGCAAAAGAGTGACGCTGGGAGGGGAAAGGCGCAGTTCTTCGCCGATGGACGAGAGGGTGACCAGGGTGTTGCCGTGGCGTTTCTTGTGGTGAAGGTAGTGAAGCAGCATCATTTCTTTGGGTTTTAGGTCCTGGTTCAGAGGGTCAGGGTGATGACAACGGTTAAAATGGCGTATGGCACGGGTGAGCTCCTGAGCCAAACGGGTTTCGCTGTCGAGGTTTTGATTTTCCGGTGACATAATCGGGCTCCTTTCCTTTGACGGTTAAAAAGATTAACCAATAAAATAGTTTTATCTATTAAGGTTTCGCCTACCATTATATTCATTCCACAAACTTTGTCAAGCATTATTTACCACTTAGGGGACAGTCCCCTAAGTGGTAAATTTTCACCAGTAAGGGGTCGTCTCGCGTTTCGCAACAAAACGCTTACCCTAAGTGGTAAATCGTGAGCAGAGAAGGAGTGCGACGTATCCTACTCGAAAATATAAAAGAGAAAATGAAAGGGGCGAGCTGTTATGATTAAAGAATTGAACCAATGGTTGAAGTTGCATCACACCGATATGTTGGCGGAACTGGAGGAACTGGTCAACATGGAGTCCCCCTCCGACCGCAAAGATTTACTCGATGCTTTTAGCGCCAACCTGGCTGCCAAGTTTGAAGCCCTCGGTGCAAAAACCCAAGTCATTCCCCAAGCCAAAGCCGGCAATCATTTACGCGTGGAATACGGCACTGGTAGTGAGCAGGTGCTCTTGCTCTGCCACTTCGACACCGTGTTTTCCGCCGGTACCACTGCAACCCGTCCCTATCAGTATGATCCTGTCACCGGTAAAGCTACCGGCCCGGGCGTTCTCGATATGAAAGCCGGTATCCTTGCTTCTCTTTGGGCGTTAAAGGCATTCGAAGCGCTAAAGCTGGAGCCCAAGCTGCGTGTGGTTATCCTGTTTAACTCGGATGAAGAAGTCGGTAGCACGACTTCCCGTGCTCACATAGAGGCAGAAGCGTTAAAAAGCAAAACCGTTTTCGTGTTAGAACCGGGCACCGGTCCGAAGGGCGCTTACAAATTATGGCGCAAAGGCACCGGAGGTTTCCAAGTAAAGGTCACCGGTAAAGCCAGTCACGCCAGTTCCAACCCCGAAGAAGGGCTTTCGGCGATTGATGAACTCAGCTATGTCATTCAAAAAATCCACAGCTTCAATAACCCTATCACCGGCACGACCCTTAACGTGGGAGTGATTGGTGGAGGCACACGCGGAAACGTTGTCGCCGAAGAGGCTTGGGCAAAAGTCGACTTGCGCGTCATGACTCAAGCCGAAGGAGATAAAGTCGTGCGCGAAATCTTAGCCATCCAACCCGTCGGCAAAGCAAAAGTAGAAATCACCGGCGGACTCAATCGTCCTCCCATGGAACGTCATGCCAAAGCAGTCGCCTTGTATGAAAAAGCCAATTGCTTGGCACAGGAGTTGGGCTTCTCTTATGAGCAAGGTGGCACCGGCGGTGGGAGCGACGGCAACTTCACCGCGGCCTTAGGTGTCCCCACTCTCGACGGCATGGGCGGCGTCGGGCACGGCGCTCACTCTTCCGATGAGTATATGTTTGTCGATCAATTACCGGTACGCACAGCGATTTTGGCAGAATTGATACGTGAATTAGAGTAAGATAGACCCAAGCAGCTACAATTGGAACGACTGGCTGAACAGATAGGAGCATGAGTATGAACAAACGTGGCATTGTCATGGTGAACACCGGCGATGGCAAGGGGAAAAGCACGGCTGCCTTTGGTTTGGCGTTGCGCGCCGTAGGGCACGAAAAAAAAGTGATGATCGTGCAGTTTATGAAGGGCAACGATCAATATGGGGAAGTGCAAGCCGTGCGCAAATATCTGCCCATGATTCGTCTGGAGCAAACCGGCACAGAGAATTTTGTCGATAAATACAATCTCGAGGAGATAGACATAAAAGAAGCCCAACGTGGAGTTGCGCTGGGCCTGGAAGCGGTAAAAAGCGGAAACTATGATTTGGTCATCTTGGATGAGATCAATGTCGCCATGGACTTTGACTTAGTTTCCGTGGAGAAAGTGTTAGCGCTCATCGAGAGCAAAGCCGAAAAAACCGATTTGGTGCTGGCCGGAGGCTACGCCCCGCAGAGTATACGGGAAGTGGCCGACATGGTAACCGAAA
>CALCNS010000124.1 GCA_937897315.1 uncultured Bacillota bacterium | reverse complement strand
CGTCCTCCTCGGCTCCATCACCCCATTTACCACTTAGGGGACAGTCCCCTAAGTGGTAAATATTCACCAGAAAGGGGACTGTCCCCTAAGTGGTAAATCCCGAAAAGAGGTGCGATATGCGCGAAACCGATTTGTATGCGCCGGTGAAAGAGCTGCTCATGACGCTAGGCTATGAGGTGAAAGGAGAAGTAGGTCACGTAGATGTCGTAGCCATGCGTGATGAAGACATCGTACTGGTTGAATTAAAAACCTCCTTCACCCTCAAACTGCTCCTACAAGCCACTCAACGCCAAAAAATTAGCGAACAAGTCTACATCGCCCTACCGGCCCCCACCCCTCGCCAGCGTTTCTCCAAGGGTTTCCGCGAATACGAACACCTCATCAAACGCCTGGAGCTCGGCTTAATCCTGGTGCACATGCAAAAAGACCCACCTACCGCTGAACTCCTTTTCGTACCCAAGCCCTTCGACCGCAAACGTACTCTTTCGCGCAACGCCAAAACTAAACGCGCCCTGGTCAGCGAAGCCACCGCCCGCCACGACGACCGCAACGTAGGCGGCACCAACGGCAAACTCGTCACTGCCTACCGCGAAAAAGCCCTCCTCCTGGCAGCCTACCTCATCGACCTGGAACCCAAACGCATTGCCGAATTGCGCAAGCTCACCGGTATTGAAAAAGCCGGTACCTTCCTGAGAGCCAATCATTACGGCTGGTTCGAAAAAGTTGCCTTAGGCACCTACACCATAAAAAAAGATAGCATCCCTGCGCTGCAGGAGTATGCTACCTTAATGCAAGAACTCAAATCGGAGAGAGATTCGATAAATGCTTAATTTTATTCTTTTTCTGTGTTATTCTGTTCGCGAAATATTTCCAAGAATTCACAGGAGAGGGGTATAGAAAATGGAAGATTTTTTCTCAAGCGATGCCATCAAGACCGAGGCAAAGGAACACCTGAAGACACGCTTTGGTTCCGCAATCTTGTTTCTTTTACTAACGGTAATCTCCATTCCGTGGTGAACCGTCTTTCCTCCATGCTGTTTTATGGCAATATCCCCTTATCTGAGTGGAAAACGATGCTACCCATGTACCTGGTTCGCCGAGCCTTTTCCGAAACATTCTCTATTAAAGGGCTGTTTCATTCGTTCATCACCGGTGTGGTATCGGCAGGTACCACTCTGGCGAGTGTCAGCTTTTACTTGCATTTGACCCGTTCCGAGGAAAAAGTATCCTTCATCGACATGCTTGTCTTTGGCTTTCGCCATGTACCAGCAGCGGCGCTGTTTTACTTACTTCGGGAGGTCCTTATACAACTTGGACTCCTTTTACTCATTATTCCCGGTATCATCTGGTCCTTGGAATATATTTTTGTCATGTATATTTTGGCAGACCATCCCGATATGCCGGTACTTCAGGCCTTTCGGCGTAGTTCGGAGTTGACAAGAGGACGCAAAATGGACCTTTTTAACTTTCACTTAAGCTTCATCCCTTGGTTCTTACTCGTGCCCATCACCTTAGGCCTTGCTATTTTTTATGTCGCCCCGTTCTATAGCTCTTCCCTCGCAGTATATTACAACCGCCTGGTATACCAAGAAGAAGGGATGGTTCCCGACGCCCCCATTGGTATCGATGGGTAAACAGCGTTATCCTGTCAGTTCCAGTCTTCTCGGAACCCTTTCTCAAACCGAGTCGTCTACTCCCATGTAACAAAAAAAAGGAGTAGACCCATGAAACTGAAAACAAAACTGGCCCTTATGTTCCTTATCCTTCTCTCCCTTACCATTTTAAGCGGATGTCAACCCAAAACGCCCGAAATCCCCTTGCAAGACATTCTCGATGCCGTTAAAGAAGACATGGGTGACGATTATATTCCCAGCCGACCCATGGATGCCAATGAAGTAGAGAACTTCACCGGAGTCAAGCCGGATCTCGTCAAAGAATTCATTGCCGAAGGTCCTATGATGAGCATGCACGTCGACACCTTTATGGCCTTTCGTGCCGAAGCCGGCAAGGGCAAACAAGTGGCCGATGCTCTCAAGGCGTATCGTAAGTTCCTGGTGGAAGAATCCATGCAGTATCCCATGAATTTAGCCAAAGTGCAAGCCTCCAAAGTGGTGCAACAAGGCGACTATGTTTTCTTCCTGATGTTAGGTACCTTCGATGATTCATCCGCCGATGCCGAGAGCAAAGAAGCCATAGAATTTGCGCAAAAAGAAGTAGCCGATGTCGAAAAAGTCCTCCTTGGCTTCTTTAAATAAAAACCAGATAGAAAAAGCTGCAGCCGTTCTTGATATGCTCCCTTTATGAGAGACAGTGAAATAAAAACCACTGTTAATCATGAA
>CALCNS010000123.1 GCA_937897315.1 uncultured Bacillota bacterium | reverse complement strand
AATTCTTATCGGGAACGAAGATGATTTTCTTCTGCGGTAAGGATCTCACTACACGTATGGCATTCGCCGAGGTACAACAAATATCGCTAACTGCCTTGACTTCAATGGAAGAATTGACATAGCAAACAACAGCAGCATCGGGATGAGCTGTTTTCAAAGCCATTACTTCTTCTACTTTCACCATGTTTGCCATAGGACAACCGGCAGTGGGGTCGGGCAATAGAACTGTTTTCGTGGGGTTCAATATTTTGGCCGTTTCTGCCATGAAACTAACCCCGGCAAAGACAATCACATCGGCTTTGGTATCACGGGCATGTCGGCTTAAGTCCAATGAATCACCGACAAAATCCGCTACATCTTGAACTTCCGGTGATTGATATAAGTGTGCCAAGATGACTGCATTGCGTTCCAATTTCGCTTGCTTGATTTTCTTGGACAAGATGCGATTACGATCCATGATTCAGCGAACTCCTTCCTGCAGTGCCCGATGCAGAAGGTTCAAACAATATTCCAACCTCCTGTAACCGCTTTTCGATGCGGTTCATCGTTTCCTCGTCGTTCGTCTCTACGGTATGCGAATGATACCCATTGGTGACCACAGACAACATCATGGTCTTGCTGGTCTTCGCTCGC
Organism: uncultured Bacillota bacterium; assembly: GCA_937897315.1. GTDB lineage: Bacteria > Bacillota > JAAYKD01 > JAAYKD01 > JAAYKD01 > CALCNS01. Next base: position 1,262 of record CALCNS010000123.1, on the reverse strand, counting down.
AAGAGCCAGGTGTCTACCATATCTAAGCTGCTAAGCATAAGGTTTCCGGTGATTTCGCCATAAATGGGATGCTCCACCATGACATCACGAACCTTACCACCTAGGCTTACTATGGTCTTAAGTTCGATCTCTGCTTCTTCTAGCGTGGTATGATAACAATTCAGCACACGAATGCATCGTTGTTTTGCAGTTTCCCGGATGAGCAAATATCCGGAAGTCGTCGACAATAATGGTAAACCGCTAGCGCGAAGAACCGCAATATCTTGAACAATAATCTGTCGAGTAACTCCAAGTTGCTGAGCCAATTCGCTGCCGGTGTATGGTTTGTCGGACTCTTGCAACATCTGGGTGATTTTACTCCTTCTTCCCTGAGCATCCATTTGACGTTCCACCTCTCTCTTCTATGTATTTGACTCATTATATAAAGGTTTACAGCAAAAGTCAACACCTGTATATACAGCTGACAATAAAGGGTATTTGTCGGTTTGTAGGGAACTTTGTAACGAGGGCTATCGTCTAAAGCATTGAAGGAGTGATATCCATGAAAAAATGGTTTCCATTGGGATTCATCTTCATACTGACCGTCGCCATAGTAGCCGGTTGTGGGCAGCAACCTCAACCTGTGCCTACACCCGAGAAAAAAGAGCTCACGTATGAATTGATGAAATCCACCACCGCCATGCCGGAGGGTTTACCTGGCTTGCTTGACTTTGTCAAAGATCAACCGGGTTATCTGCTTCAGGAAATCGATGGCAAAGAATACTTAATCATCAATCTAGGTGAAAAGCCGACCGGTGGTTTTGGGTTGGAGATTGCTTCCGCTGAAATCATCGATGGGAAAACCGTAATCACCGTGAAAGAATTGTCGCCTAAACCCGGTGATTCTGTGACCCAAGTGCTTACCTACCCACAAATCGTCATGATGCCAAAAGACTTATCGGAAGCTTTGATCATACAAAACGAGAAAAAAGAAGCCTATACCGTTCTGGCGATAGACCTCAAAACCGATTCCGGACGCTTCCAGAGCATAGAGGAAGATGGCATCATACAGATTAAGATCAGCGGAACTCCCAACGAACTTCCTGCCAAATCGTTTGCTCTGACTCCTCTACAGGAGAGCATTGCTGCCCAAATGAAGCTGCAAAAAGAGACAGAAATTCGATTCCACTATGTCGAACCCAAAGAAGGCTCGCCCATTATTGTCGAACTATCTCTGAGATCGGAAGAGCACACGTCTGAACTCCAGTCACGTTTCGGAATCT
>CALCNS010000122.1 GCA_937897315.1 uncultured Bacillota bacterium | reverse complement strand
AGAGTTCGATGCGGTGCAGGCTGAAATTGAACGCCGCGCCGGGAAATACGCTCCCAAAGACAAAGTATACACTAACCGCTATCCCTTCTCCGGCATCATAGTCTGTGACAACTGCGGAAAGCATTATCGCAGGAAAGTCACTCGTTCCGGTGTGGTTTGGATTTGCAGCACCTTCAACATAAAAGGAAAAACATCCTGCCCATCAAAACAGATCCCGGAGGAAACGCTCATTGCAGTAACCGAAGAGGTTATTGGCAACATAGAAACGATTCACGACAAAATAACGGAAATCAGAGCAAAGAACGACAATACACTGGTATTCCGCCTTGCCGATGGTAGAGAAACCGTTAAACGATGGCAGGACCGTTCCAGAGCAGAAAGCTGGACGGATGAGATGAAAGCGTCAGCCAGGGAGAAAACGCTTAAACGACAATCTAAGACAAAGCTGGATTCATCCACTTAAATATACATCGATAATTTCATTACTACGTTTTCGCACAAGGAGGTGCTACTATGGCAAAAGCAAAAAATGTTACGGTTATTCCGGCCACGTTCAATCCGCAGACCCGAAAGCCCGTCAATCAACTTTCTCGCAGAAAGGTGGCTGGTTATGCCCGTGTCAGTACAGACAGCGACGAGCAATTTACCAGCTATGAAGCTCAGGTTGATTATTACACCAATTATATCAAGGCGAATCCGGAATGGGAGTTCGTTACGGTGTATACGGATGAAGGTATCAGCGGCACTAACACACGACACCGTACCGGTTTCAATGAAATGGTTTCCGACGCTCTTGCAGGAAAGATAGACTTGATAATCACAAAATCCGTATCCCGGTTCGCTCGTAATACTGTGGACAGCCTTTCGACCATTCGTAAACTGAAAGAAAACGGAACTGAAGTCTATTTCGAAAAGGAGCAGATCTGGACCTTTGACAGCAAAGGAGAACTTCTGCTTACGATTATGAGCTCATTGGCTCAAGAGGAGAGCCGGAGCATTTCGGAGAACGTCACATGGGGAAAGCGAAAACAATTCTCGGATGGAAAATACAGCGTAGCGTACAGCCAGTTCCTTGGCTACCGCAAAGGTGCCGACGGTCGGATGGAGATTGATCCGGAACAGGCGAGAATTGTAAAACGAATTTACCGGATGTTCCTTGAGGGAAGTTCACCCAGCCGTATTGCTAAAACACTTACGAAGGAAGGCATACCGACTCCGGCCGGTAAGTCCGTGTGGCAGACCAGAGTTGTGGAAAGTATTCTTTCAAACGAAAAGTACAAAGGCGATGCGAGGCTTCAAAAGAAATTTACAACGGATTTCCTCACAAAAGCTACGAAAGTCAACGAGGGTGAAGTTCCGCAGTATTATGTGACAGCATCACATCCGGAAATCATTGATCCTGAAGAATGGGACAGGGTTGAAAAGGAACTGCACCGTCGGAAGATCAATTCCAAGGGGCGTTTTACCGGCAGTGTTTTTTCCGGAAAGATAGTCTGCGGAGACTGCGGTGAAGCCTATGGGCGCAAGGTATGGCATTCCAATGATCCGTACCGGAAAGTTATCTGGCAGTGTAATGCGAAATTCAATAACAAACACAAAAAATGCTCCACACCGCATTTAACGGAGGAGCAGATAAAGGATGCTTATATTGCGGCGTTAAGCCTTCTGATTGTTGACCGGGAACGGTTTATCGAGGACGGTAGATTGCTAAAGGCAGAGCTTGCGGACACGACAAGTCTTACAAAGCAGATGGCCGAAGTCCAGCAGGAAATGGAGGTTGTTGCCGGCCTCATCAAGAAATGCATCGACGACAATGCCTCATGTGCCATAGATCAGGAAGAATACAATGCTCATTACAACGGTCTGGTAGAGCGCTACGAAAAAGCAAAAGAGGAGCTTGACCTGCTGCAGGCCGAGAAGGATGAGCGGGATTTCAAGGCCGACGTGTTAAGCGGATTCCTGTTTGAAATCATGGAGCTGCCGGATATGGATTTGGTATTCAACGAGAACCGATTCGGAAAGACTGTCGACCACATCACCGTATTCAGCGATGGCAGGTTGGTTTTCACTTTCTTCGTCGGCAAGAATATAACCGTCGAAATCTAAGGTTTCAAGATTGCAATGCATTTTCTCTCCTCGGTCTTTGCAACCTTACCTATATTTTTTACAATTGGCTGTATAACGATTAGCGGTCTTTTAACGATTGCATAGCACAATTGGTAGTGGTTCCGGGGATTCATAAGCTATGAAACCACAAAATACTGGCACAAGGCAGACTAAAATGCACAGACGCATTTCAGAAAGCCTCGTGCCATAAGAATTTTCAGGCATAAAATAACGAAACACCGAACTGACACACTGATCAGCCCCTGTCAAGGTAGACAGGCAAAATAAATAAAAGGAATACACGGCACAGCAGTGCCGTGGGACCCTCAGAATTCAACAATGGTTACGAAAAGCCATCGTCGAATTTTGAGGGTTTTGTTATGCAGCAAACTTTGCTTTGTACTTTTGGATACGCTTGTTTTCCGCAATAGGATAAGCTTTAGGGTTATCGGAAGCAAGTCCTTCCGCTCGGACTTCCATGGGGGCCTTTGTTCCAAAACGCTCCTGGAATCTTTCATAGTTGTAGAAGTGAATATACTTGTCAATCGCTTTCCGAAGCTCCGACGCGTTACTGAAATCGAAGAGATGATACATTTCTGTTTTTACAATGCCCCAGAATCCTTCGGTTGGACAATTGTCAATACAGTGAGCTACCCTGGACATGGACTGGGTCATATTCTGCAGGGATAGCCTGAATTGAAATTTCTTGCTTGTATATTGGAACCCCCGATCGCTGTGGAATAAAGGATGTGCGTCCGGATTAGCTGCCGCTGCCTTTTCAAAAGTGTCAAAGACAAGCTTATTGTTATTTTTGGAACTGACGACATAGGACACTACGGTTTTGTCATATAGATCCAGAATAGCACTGAGATAGCGTTTGTGAACAACTGGGCCCTCATACCACTTGAACTCTGTCACATCGGTGACCCACTTTTGGTTGGGTTTTTCGGCGTTGAACTCTCTCTTAAGTGTATTTTCAGCTTCCGTTTCGGGTTTGGCATAAACATATTTGCTCTTCTTCTTTCGAATTATTGAATGAATTCCGAGCTCTTTCATAATCCTGTGAATGCGGTTGCGGCTGTAATGAGTTCTATTGAGACGGTTTATCCAGCCCGCCATGCGGCGGTATCCAAGAAGATGATGAAATCTGTCGTCATATTCCTGTATAAGTTGAGCGATAACCTCGTTTTCCTTCTCTGCGGCCGGAGTTTCCCGGTTCAACCATTTGTAATAAGCTGCACGAGTCATTGCAAGCTGTGTACACATCCATTTAATGCTCCATCCTTTTTCGTTATGGAGCTGTTGAATCGCAAGATATTTGGGCTCCAATCTAAGCCTGCCAAGTCTCACCGCCTTTCGAGTTCCTTCACTTTTTTTAATAGTTCTACCAATCGATCCTTTTCTTCAAGTTGTCGCTTGAGCTTTAAATTTTCTCTGCGCATGCGGTCGAGTTCATTTACTTCTTCATCTGTTTTATGATGACCGCGCCGATCTTTGAGTCCGACATCGCCACTTTTATCATGCTTTTTGACCCATATGTACACCTGATCGTAGGAAACATCATATTTCACGGCCGTGTTCTTGTAATCCCTGTCGTGATCAATACAGTATTCCACAATTTCCTTACGTTCTTCCAGTGTTGTTTTTCTCCTTGATTCTGCCATATAGACCTCCCTTTTCGGATCATAATCCTCGAGCTTTCTATTGGCATTATACACCTCTATCCACTTACGTAGAACACTTCCGTCGGAAATATTGTATTTCGCAACGGTTTCTTCGACTGTTCTGTCGCCCTTTAGAACTTCTTCGACACATTTTGTTTTAAAAATGCTGCTGTAGTGTGCATTCCCTGTATGTTCTGTAAATGCAGTCTCGCCATTTGCCAGATATTTAGCTACCCACTTTTTTAATGTTGTATCGCCTATTCGGTTTTCTCGTGCTATTGACAGGTAGGATCCTTTGCCGTTCAGATATTCTTGCACTTTTTCAAGCATCCACTCTGCACTATGTTTTCGTTTTGCCATGAAAAATCCCCCTTAAGTAGATTTGGTTATTTACCGTGTCTACTTAAGGGGGATCATATCACACTGTATCAATTCGGTGTTTCTGATTTGGTGCGGGTGACAGGAGTTGAACCTGCATAGATTGCTCCGCCAGATCCTAAGTCTGGTGCGTCTGCCAATTCCGCCACACCCGCATGCCAATCATTTTAACACAGAAAATACCATAGAGCAAGTCTATGTTTTAATTCTTTTTGCTTTGAATTGATAGGTTTGAGCGCATTGAACAATTCTGAGCACAACTTCCACAACTTCCATGGCATCCCCCACCGGAATTTGGATTACGAAACGTTCGTATGGCTTTTGAAACCAATCCCACTAAACCTAAACCAACCAATACATCAATCCACTGCATGGTATCTTCCTTTCTTTGTCTAGCTCACCTAAAACAGGCTCCCGACTTGATAAACAAGAAATGCCATAAGCCAAGCAACCCCTGTTTGAAAGCTCACTGCTCCAATTGCACCTCTCCAACTACCCCACTCTCGGCGAGTAGCAGCGAATGCCGCAACACAGGGCATATACAAAAGTGTGAAGACCAAATAAGCATATGCAGCCACCGGTGAAAATAAGGTAGGCAAAACTTCTGTGACTTGAGAGGTTTCACCAACATTCAACAAGATGGCCAAACTACTAACTACAGCTTCTTTTGCGGTAATGCCTGCTAAGAGTGCAGTAGATGCACGCCAATCATTGAAACCCAAAGGCTGGAAAAGCGGTGAAATAAATCGACCCACCAAAGCCATTAGGCTATGCTCACTACTTTCTACCCAGTTGAAATGCATATCGAAGCTTTGTAAAAACCAAATGACTATGGTGCCTAAAAAAATAACGGTAAACGCGCGAGTTAAGAAATCTTTTGCTTTATCATATAGGTTCAATGCAACACTTTTCGCATTTGGCATACGATATGCCGGTAATTCCATTACAAAGGGAACAGGGTTACCTCTCATCACGGTGGATTTCAATAGATAGCCTGAAAGGATTGCAATGATTACCCCACCAAGATATAAGCTAAACATAACGAATGCTTGTTGCTTTGCAAAAAAAGCTGCAGTGAACACAGCATAAATGGGCACTTTGGCACTACATGACAAAAATGGGGTCAGAAGAATCGTCATTTTTCGATCCCTGGCACTCGACAGAGTCCTGGTAGCCATAATCGCTGGAACAGAGCAGCCAAATCCCATCAGCATAGGAACAACAGAACGACCCGATAAACCGATTTTTCTCATCAGCTGATCCATCATGAATGCAACTCTTGCCATGTACCCTGTGTCTTCCAATATGGAGAGCAAAAAGAATAAGATGATGATAATCGGCAGAAAGCCAAGTACACTACCTACACCGGCAAAAACACCGTCGATGACTAAGGAGTGTAGAATCGGATTCAGTCCAAATGCTTCTAAACTCAGATCAACCCAACTAGTAAAACGATCGATCCCGGCCACAAAGAAATCACTGAACCAAGTGCCAATAGGACCAAATGTTACCCAAAAAACACTGAGCATCGAAAAGAAGAACAAAGGAATTCCCCAATATCGATGGGTTAAGATCTGATCTATTTTTTGCGAGCGAATCGATTCTTGGCTCTCACCCTGTTTGTTCTGTACCTCAATGCTTAGGGCATCGATAAACTGGTATCTCATATCCACCATGGCAGCTTCTCTATCGATGCCTAGATGTTCTTCTGCGTGAGCTATGATGCGATGAAGCAAATCTAAATCATGGGGGTCTAGTTGCAACACCTGCTCGAGAGGTTCGTCTCCTTCGAATAATTTTGCCGCAGCAAATCGCACCGGTATTCCTTTGGCATCGGCTTTTTCTTGTATTATGTGACGAATCGCATGAACTGCACTATGCACTTCTCCACTACAATAATCCAACCAAGGTTGTTCGCCTTGTTGATTAAGAAGTTGCACGAGGCCGGTTAGCATTTCGTGAACCCCTTCATTGTTCAAAGCAGAAATCGGATATACCGGGGCATTTAACTGGAGTTGGATGGCATTTAAATTGATGTAATGTCCGCTGTTACGCACCTCATCCATCATGTTTAAAGCAAGTACCATAGGTAGCTGTAAATCCAACAATTGTAAAGTCAAATAAAGATTTCTCTCAAGGTTGGTGGCATCCACAATGTTAATAATCGCATCCGGTTTCTCTCTGATCAAAAAATCTCGAGTGACCATTTCTTCAAGAGTATACGGTGACAGAGAATAAATGCCCGGAAGATCGACTACTTCGAGCATCTTATTGCCAACCACATTTCCCCTTTTCTGTTCCACTGTGACCCCAGGGAAATTACCAACGTGTTGATTACTTCCAGTTAACTGATTGAACAGCGTGGTCTTTCCACTATTCTGATTTCCTATCAGGGCAATGATATAGGTTTTATCCACGATGGAACCCTCCACGATGGCGATGACGATGACCATGGTTAGGTCCTGTGTGCTCATCTTGAGCTATGGACTCGTTCAGAATCACGTCAATTAACGCCGCATCTTCTTTGCGCAAGGTTAAACTATATCCCCGTAAACGTAGTTCAATAGGATCACCCATCGGGGCCATTTTTCTAACACATACTTCAGTATGGGGAGTTAACCCCATTTCCAATAATCTACGTCGCAAAGGTCCATGTCCACGAATTTGTTTAATAATCGCTCCTTGCCCTACCTCGATTTGTTCCAATGTCATGAATGACCCTCCTCAGAAATTGTTATCCGATGTTTACATTCTAACGCAGAAACGTTTATTTGTCAACCTCGTCTAACATATCGCATAAAAAAAACACCTTCCTCAGAAGGTGTCATTTTTTGGGGAATCTATTCCGGTTGAGGAGCATCCACAGGACATACGCTGTTGCAAGCACCGCAATCGATGCATTTTGCAGGATCGATTACATAGGGGTTTCCTTCAGTAATTGCATCAACGGGGCATTCTGCTTTGCACAAACCACAAGCAATACATGCATTGCCAATTTTATAAGCCATGAATATCACCTCCTGTTATTACTCTGCGAAATCGCATACGTAGTGATTCGCCCTTCATTGTCTCGATTCCTTCCTGTGTGAAGTGCATTTCTACTAGGAGTACTTGTCGTACTTCGTAGCAAAGAAGGAGGTAGCAAGCGCCTTGCCGAACTGACATTGAAACAAACGGAAAGAAGGATCACTATGAGTTTGCGTGAAGATGCCTTAGAACTACATCGAAAACACAGGGGAAAACTTGAAGTACAAAGCAAGGTACCGGTGGAAAATATTGCCCAGCTCAGTTTGGCCTATACCCCAGGAGTTGCAGAACCCTGCAAGGAAATTGCCATAGACAAAGAATTGGTTTATCACTATACAAACAAAGGCAATCTTGTTGCTGTCATTACAGATGGTACAGCGGTCTTAGGATTAGGAGATATCGGTCCAGAAGCGGGTCTACCCGTCATGGAAGGAAAATGTGTTTTGTTTAAACGCTTTGCAGGAATAGACGCAGTTCCCATCTTACTCCATTCAAAAGATGTTGATGAAATTGTCCAAACCGTAAAAATTATCGCTCCATCTTTTGGTGGTATCAATCTAGAGGATATTTCTTCCCCGCGTTGCTTTGAAATCGAACGTAGACTAAAGGAATGTTTGGACATCCCCGTATTTCATGATGATCAACATGGTACTGCCGTGGTCGTCTTGTCTGCAGTGATCAACGCTCTTCGTTTTGTACATAAACCTTTATCCGAATGTACCGTCGTGGTTAACGGGGCAGGAGCAGCAGGAACTGCCGTAAGTAACTTAATCCTAAAAGCCGGAGCAAAGAATTTACTCATGGTTGATCGCCATGGGATACTTATTCCGGGACATGAGAAAAACAATGTGTCTCAAGAAAAAATG
>CALCNS010000121.1 GCA_937897315.1 uncultured Bacillota bacterium | reverse complement strand
CGTCCCCTGCTGATTAGTGCAACGATCTCGATGATTCTTGGTTATGGTTTACGCTTTCGCAAACCCAAAAATCAAGTCATATATGCCCGCGAAGGATTTGCCGTGGTCTCATTATCTTGGTTGCTCATGTCTGCTCTAGGAGCGCTTCCTTTTTGGATTAGTCAAGAAATACCTGTTTATATAGATGCTTTCTTCGAGACTGTGAGCGGATTCACCACGACTGGAGCATCGATTTTGACTGCGGTAGAGGGTATGAGCAATGGCCTGCTTTTTTGGCGTAGCTTCACACACTGGATAGGAGGCATGGGTGTCTTGGTCTTTGCACTCGCCGTGTTGCCCATGGCCGATAATCGCTCCATACATTTAATGCGTGCAGAAGTACCGGGGCCTACTGCCGGTAAACTGGTACCCAAGATGAAAGATACGGCCAAAATTCTTTATACAATCTATTTGGGTCTGACCATCTTACAAATTTTTCTCCTACGGCTTGGTGGAATGTCTTGGTTCGACAGTATGATTCATACGTTCGGCAGCGCCGGCACAGGTGGTTTCTCAAACCGAAACCTGAGCGTAGGGGCATATGGCAATCCCTATTTTGAATGGGTCATTGGCATTTTCATGATTTTGTTTGGGGTCAACTTTAACCTCTATTTTTATTTGCTGGTTAAAAACTTTCGTTCGGTTTATAAGAACGAAGAACTCCGGCTTTATTTGGGGGTCATCTTTGCAGCTGTCCTGGCCATTGCCGTGAATATTTTACCTCTATATGAAGACTTGTCCTACTCCTTGCGGGCATCCTTCTTTCAGGTCTCTTCTATTATTACCACAACTGGATTTGCTACAGCAGACTTTAACCTATGGCCATCCTTTTCCAAGTCCATATTGCTTATTCTCATGTTTTTCGGTGCCTCGGCAGGATCCACCGGTGGAGGTATCAAAATTTCTCGTATCTTGCTGATTGGACGAATGATTCGCAGAGAGATGTTACGTTTATTACACCCACGTTCCGTAGGCATTATCAAGCTCGAAGACAAAACGGTAGATGACGAGACCTTACACGGAGTCAATATTTTCATCCTCCTATACTTGGTGATTATCGTCGTCAGCTTATTAGCACTTTCTCTCGATGGATTTGACTTTGAAACCAATTTTAGCTCTATCGCAGCTTGTTTAAACAACATCGGTCCTGGTTTTCAAGTGGTGGGACCTATGGGTAATTACTCTTCTTACTCTCTGCTATCTAAGTTAGTATTAAGCATGAACATGCTACTGGGACGCTTAGAAATCTCCCCTATACTCCTAGCCCTAATGCCAAGCTTTTGGAAACGCAAATAAGAAAATCCCGGCACCTGCAGAGTTTGCAGTGACCGGGATTTGCTTATCTACTTCACTTTGGGTCCGCGTTCTTTCCCGCTGATTTGGTCAATCACAATACGGTAGACTACGACGTCTTCTCTATGACCTCCACGCACGGAACAATCATCATTATCGGGATTTCCCGGAGTATGGAGATGACAAATGCGTCTGAGGGCCTCCACTTTTTCTTCCACTTCGGTGACAACTTCAGCACGGCCATAGGCGACCACCGATTGGTACTGCACTGTCATTCCGGGAATATCGGGAGTCGCTTTTGCTACCGCTGTCACACAAACTCGAGGATCTTTTTTCAAGAGCTCACTCTTTAAGCCGCGGTTGGCAGAATGAAAATACACGTTCTCACCCCAGACAATATGAGATACCGGGACGCAATATGGAATATCATCGTTCATCGCCAAGAAAATCATGTTGGTTTCCGCTAATTTTTCATAGGCCCATTCAGTAGATCTTACCCGGTCTGCATGTCTCATGGTTCTCATGTCTATTCCTCCTTTGGCTCTTCCACAACCAATTCGAATTCTTTGGCAATACAACAAGCTTTGAGGTCTTTTTCCGTTTTCCAATACCAATCGGCATAAGCGGGAATGGTATGCACAGTCATCAACTCTACTTCTGCTTTCAGAGACTGTTGTTTTTCGGATTTGGATTTGCGCACGGCTCCGACTTCGTCTTTCACGGATTCGCCAAATGCTAAGTACGCTTCATCCACAGAAACAGGCTTGGGCCAATTGGTGAGATGTAGGGAGAGTACTCCTTCATATTGTCGGAAAAACGCTTGATAAATATACTCGGTAATGTGAGGTACATAGGGAGCATATAGCTTCAAGACATTACTCAGTGCATAATACAAAGCATACTGTCCACTGCGACGTTCGGCATAGCCATGTACTTCCGGTTGATACAACCGCTCTTTAACAATTTCCAAGTAATAATCGCAAAGATCTTTCCAGAAGAAATCATCGATTTCGTGGCGTGCTGAACCAATTTCATATTCGTTAAACAATTCTGTTGCGGTCATAATGGTCTGATTGGTTCGTTCAACAATCCAACGGTCAATCGGTAACAATTCCGGAACCACGCTTAAGTCCAACTCCTCCAAGTGTGAAATAGCGAACTTCGAAGCATTCCAAAGCTTGGTCACAAAACGACGAGCTATGGTTAATTCATCGGTGGAGAAAAAGGTATCGGTACCCAAACGGGAGTTCGCAGTCCAGTAACGTAAAATGTCGGCAGAGTATTCTTTGATCAATGCCGGAGGAGACATCGCAGCATTTCCTTTGGATTTGCTGATTTTCTCTCCTTTTTTCGCCAGCACAAAACCACTGATCATGATGTCTTTCCAGGGCATTTCATCAAAATGATACAAGCTTTTCACGATGGTGTAAAACGCCCAAGTGCGAATAATTTCATGTGCTTGTGCACGCATCGTCATAGGAAGCAATTCATCCGCTATGCTTTCGGCTTCGCCAAATTTGGCATTGATTAATGGTGTGACGGAAGAAGTATGCCAGGTGTCAAACACGGCCGGCTCCGGAATGAACTCTGTACAACCACAACTGCAGGTTCCGCTGTAGGGTGTCTCTAAAGGATTGACCGGCAATTGGCTTTCGTCGGCAAATACTGGTGTGCCACACTCTTTACAATACCAGACCGGGAAAGGAACTCCAAAATAGCGTTGGCGTGAAATACACCAGTCCCACTTCAGATTTTCTACCCAGGAAGTGTAACGATATTTCATACTTTCCGGATACCAGTTGATTTCATCGGCTGCTTTCAGCAAACGATCCTTTAAATTTAAGACATCGATATACCATTGGCGTGAGGGGATAATCTCAATGGCTTTCCCACAACGTTCATGTGTGGACACGGTATGAACGATTTCCTCCGATTTTGCCAGGAGTCCCTGTTCTTCCAAGAGTTTTATAGTTTCCTGACGAGCTGCATGGACTTTCATCCCACCAATATACGGTACCGATTCTTCAATACGTCCATTGGGTAAAATCACTTTGCGGTAAGGTAAATTGTACTGCATAAACCATTCGCTATCGGTGGAATCACCGAAAGTAGCACACATGACCACGCCGGTTCCTTTTTCACGGTTTACTTTCGGGTCTGCTTTAAGATCGGAAGAGCACAC
>CALCNS010000120.1 GCA_937897315.1 uncultured Bacillota bacterium | reverse complement strand
GATCATCTTTCGTGAACAGAGTGTCATAAAGGCGTACCGTCACTTGTACGGCATGCTTTGCCGATACCCAATGTGATGTACCTTTCACCTTACGACCCGATTGAGGTCCGCCACTTTTTGTTTCCGGATCATATGTGCAACGAATTTCTAAGATCTGCCCCTGCTCATTTTTGATGACCTCGTCACAACGAATGATGTATGCACCTTTCAAGCGAATTTCTCCACCTGGTCTTAAGCGATGGAATTTTTTGGGAGGATCTTCCATAAAGTCTTCCTGTTCAATATAAATCTCTCGACAAAATGGAATCCATCTCGAACCAGATTCTGGGTTTTCTGGATTGTTCTCCAATTCCAGCATCTCTACTTGATTCTCGGGATAATTCGTTATAATCAGTCTGAGTGGGTTCAAGACCGCCATCACTCTTGGAGCGGTTGCATTGAGCTCCTCGCGAATACAGTGCTCCAATAAGGCGGCATCCACCGTTTTAGGTGAACGAGATATACCAGTTCGTGATATAAAATCTTTTAAAGATGCAGGAGTATATCCTCTTCTACGCAAGCCGCAAATAGTCGGCATTCTAGGGTCATCCCATCCTTGAACAAACCCTCCTTCCACAAGTTTTCTGAGCTTGCGCTTGCTCATCACTGTGCCGGTTATATTGAGGCGAGACCATTCGTACTGATATGGAACCGGATCGCTCGGTGTCGATTGCCATTTCACATTATCAATAAACCAACGGTATAACTCGTTGTGATCCACGTACTCTAGAGAACACATGGAATGCGTCACACCTTCAATGGCATCCGATAATGGATGCTGATAATCATACATAGGGTAAATGTTCCATGCCGATCCGGATCGATGATGTGGAGTGGACTTGATTCGATATATCACCGGATCGCGCATGTTCATATTTCCGGACTTCATGTTGATTTTTGCTCGGAGTGTTCTGCTTCCTTCTGCAAACTCACCCGCTTTCATACGGCGAAACAATTGCAAATTCTCTTCTACAGAACGATTACGGAACGGCGAGTCTTTTCCTGGCTCTGTCAATGTGCCTCGGTACTCGCGCATTTCTTCCGGTGTTAAGTCATCGACATAAGCTTTCCCATCGATAATTAATTGTTCGGCGAACTCGTATAGTTTCTCGAAATAATCTGAGGCATAGAAGAGGCGATCTTCATAATCATAGCCCATCCAATGGATATCTTCGATAATATTATCTACATACTCCTGCTCCTCTGCATCCGGATTGGTATCATCGAAACGCAGGTTACACTTCCCACCCATTTCTTCGGCTAAACCAAAATCTGCAACCAATGCCATGAGGTGACCTATGTGTAAATACCCATTCGGTTCGGGAGGGAAACGAGTTTGTATTTTGCCATCATTTTTCTGATTTTTAATGTCTTCCAGCATCACATCTCTGATAAAATTGCTGGAAGCAGGAGATACGTTCTTTTCTGTACTCATGTTTTCAGACATCTCTGACATGAACAAGCCCCCTTATAATAGATTAAATCTTTCCAGGTTCTTTGAGTCCGGTTTGACCGGTAAAATGAAACTCTCTGATTTTCATGGCAGGCATGTGTACTGTACCTATGAAAGCAGATATGCTTTGACCATCAGAGCTGATTTCCTCTACTTGATTCAACGCTTTCAACATACTCTCGGTCATTCTCATGTTGGCTACCGCAGCCACAATTTGACCTTTTTCTATTTTGTAGAAGCCATCGCGAGTCAAGCCTGTTAGTAAAGCCTGTCTAGGATTGACTGGGTTCATATAATGGAACCTTGTCACCAGCAAACCTTCTTCGGTTTCAGCAATAATCTGCTCCAGTGTTTTCTGTCCCGGCTCAATCACCATATTAACTGGTATCGCACCGGCAAAAAAACCCATGCCGACAGAATGTCCTGTGCTTGCACGGCTTTCTTTGGCAGCGGTTTCTAAATCATATGCTACTTCTTTGGCAATGCCACGATCAATCAATGTCAATTTACTTCTTGGTGTACCTTCCATATCAAACGGAAGGCCGAGAGCATTGGGGTCTTCCCAATCATCTTTGATCGTGATTTTCTCGTCAAAGAGTTTTTCTCCAAGGCGATCCGTCAAGAAACTCATTTTCTGTTGGATGCTCTTTGCTGAGAATCCCAAAAACGAAGTATACATCATCAAGTTAAACACGGCTTGAGGTTCCAAAACTACTGTATATGCACCAACCGGCAACGTAATAGGATTCTGATTCATCTTTGCTTTCTGAAAAGCGGTGTCAAAGAGCGTTTTCAGGTTTAATTCTCCGGCCTTATGGCTAACTCCGGCAGCATAGCCCGATGCGCCATTTTCGTGTGAGACCAGAACATTGCATTGAACTTGGTTACCGCGATAATAACGTCGTATCCCTTTGGAGTTTCCAATAACAACCACTTCTTCAGCATAGGATAATTGCCCAAAAGCCTTATAGGGGTATTCAATGTACTTCAATTGTTCGGCTAACCGTAAAGCTCGTTGTTCAGCAGAAAATTCTACAGCTAATTCTTTGTCTAACCTTTCTTGTTCCAAGAACATTGGCAACTCGACCAAATCGGGAACCATCTCTCCTTCTGGTAGGAAAACCAAGTTCTCTTTGGCCTCTTTAACTGCATTTGTTACACCTTCGCAAGTTATCATGTTGGTTGTGACCGAGCTTTTCTTGCGTTGATCAAAAAGAATGACTTGCAATTTGGTTTGGTCTTCGAAAACATTCTGATGAATCTCCGAGTTCGCAAAACGGGTGAGTCCCTCTGCCGAACCGGTAATCACGACATGGACCGGATATGGCGCAGCCGTATCAATTGCCCATTGAATCATTTCATACATTTGCTCTTTACGATACATCTGCAACACCTACCTTCACGTTTCTAAAACGAGCCGGAGCAGATCCATGTCCAACATGGGCAACTTGACCCGGTTCACCTTTCCCACAATTGGGTGTGCCATACAATTGCCAGTATTTTTCGTTGGCAACTCCATCACAGCTATTCCAAAATTCAGGTGTTATCCCGGTATAGATAGGATTCTTAAAAATCTTTCCTGTCTTCTTCCCATCCTTAATTTCATAAGCAATCTCTGTTGCGAACTGGAAATTGACTCTGCGATCATCAATAGACCAGCTTTTGTTTACATCAAGATAGAAACCGTATTCAACCCCGGCGAACAATTCTTCTAATTCCAACTCTCCAGGCATAAGACTTATATTCGTCATGCGTACAATGGGTATTCTTCCCCAGCCATCGGCTCGGGCTGTACCATTGGGTAGTAGGTTTACCGCAGAAGCAGTATCACGACTCGTTAACACATTTTCGATAATCCCTTTGGTAATCACAGGAATATTTTGTGCAGCGATTCCATCATCATCATATCCAAAAGTTCCTAAACCTCTGGGGCAGGTGGCATCTGCTACAATGGTTATCTTTGACGAGCCATAATGATAATGACCTAACATACTCGGATTCACAAACGAGGTTCCGGCATACCCAGCTTCATGACCTAATATACGATCTAGCTCTACAGGATGACCTACAGATTCATGTATTTGCAACGTTAACTGGGTTGGGTCAATGATCAAATCGAAATAACCCGAAGGGCACTCTTCTGCAGTTAGTAACTCCATCGCTTCTAGAGCCACTCTGGGTGCATGTTTCAAGAAATCCATTTCCCGTATAAACTCGTACCCGGCAGTAGCATAGTTCCCTCTGGCAGAGTTGGGGTAACTACGTGTTTGCATGTCGCCTTTTGTCACCGCTACAGCATCGATTCCTCCACCGGACTCTACTAAAGTTTGCGTGATATAGGATCCATCGGTATCTGCAAAGATTTTCTTCTCTTTTCTAAAACCCAACGCTCCATGAGTGCGAAAAATCTTTGGTGCAGCTTCCTGCATCGATTTCTCAGCATCGAAGAGCAACTGTATCTTGTCTTTTTTGGATATGGTAAAGGGGTCTTCTTTCACGGGAGTTTCGTAATGATCAACAATAACCGGTTTAACTCCCAGACGAATCGGTGATTTCTGTACTTTTCTACTAGCCCTGGCTATATCGATGGCCAATAATGCAGTTTGCTTCAACATTGAGAAATCTTGAGATGAGGCAAATCCCATTGACCCATCCAGAAACACTCGAATCCCATAGCCATAGGTACTAGTAGTACTCAATGTTTGGACCGTCATATTCTCTGTGACAATACTCTCTTGAATGATCTCATTGACACGCACATCCGCATAATCAATGTTTTGCTCTCTAAGGAATTCTAGCAAATTCTTAATCTCTTCTTTCAACGCTTTCCCCCCTCATTCTTCCAATACTATTTTCGTAGCTCGTCTAGAATTCTAGACTTCGATGCTTTGACCTCAAACAGTACTTGTTCCATATCAATTGTTAAGTATTCACCGTTATTGTAGACGATTTGACCATCAATCATGGTCAGCACGACATCAGAACCCACAGATGAGTAAATTAGATGGTTTAGGATTTGATGCTCGGGTTGCCAATGCGGACCACTCATATCAACCACAATTAAGTCCGCGCGTTTCCCCACTGCAATGTTGCCACTATCGGTTCTTCTCTGTGCAGCAAATCCATTCCCTATCGCCAAATCCAGAACCTCCATCGGCTTTATCTCGGTTGGATCTCCTAATCGATTTTTTTG
>CALCNS010000119.1 GCA_937897315.1 uncultured Bacillota bacterium | reverse complement strand
TATCGCTTTTAATTCTTCTCGATCGGGAAGTAATCAAATATGGCTGTTATCCAGCGAAGGTGGCGAGGCGCGACAATTAACCAAATTCAGCCGTGCCCTAACTCTGATTTCTTGGAGTCCGGATGGTTCCAAGCTATTGGCTTCCTGTAAATGCAAACCAAGCGACTTTTCTGACAAAAAAGAAGAAGTCAGTGATGTAAAAGTCATCACCAAAATGCATTACAAAATGAATGGTGCTGGTTTTCATGACGATCGTAACACACATCTATTCGTAGTCAACTCCATAACAGGTGAAGTTCAGCAATTGACCGATGGTGAATTTGACCATGGGTCTGCTACCTGGTCACCCGATAGCAAAAAAGTGCTGTTTGCTGCCAAGAGATTTGAAGATGCTGAAATGGTTCCTTTCAACGATTTATACACTGTTGATGTGGAAACGAAGCAAATCCTGAAAATAACAACGGTTCGTGGTCAATACACTGCACCGGTCTATAGTCCCGACGGTTCAAAAATTGCTTACTATGGACACATGTGCGAATATGGTTCTGCCACTTTAGACAAACTATTCTCTATTCCTGCGGAGGGTGGCCAACCTACGCTGTTAACAGAAAACTTTGATTTCTCGGTAGGCACTGCCGTTGGTTCCGATATGACCTCTGCTTCTGAAATGCGCCCAATTTGGAGTCTCGATCAAAAGAAACTATATTTCAGCGCAACCACAGGGGGCGTATGTCGTCTATTCCAAGTCTGTGCAGAGGGAGGAAGTCCAAAAGGCCTATCCTGCGATCAGAAAGTCCTTTATGGTTATAGTTTCCATTTGGAATCCGAGAAAGTCGTTTTGATGTATAATCAACCTTCTAACATGGGTGATCTCTTTCAGTTCTCCCTAACAGATCACAGTGAAACCCAAATCACTCATGTCAACCAAGCTTGGTATGATGAAGTTTCTGTCTCCTTACCGGAACATTATGCATTTACAGCGGATAACGGTGCAACGATAGAAGGATGGTTACTCAAACCCTATTCCTTCCAGGAAGGGAAAAAATACCCTATGGTATTGCAAATTCATGGTGGCCCACATGTTGCCTATGGTTTGACCTTTAATCATGAGATGCAAGTTCTCTGTGGCATGGGGTTTGCAGTACTCTACACCAATCCTCAAGGATCTCTTGGCTATGGTCAAGTCTTTAATAATCAAACGCATCACGATTGGGGCGGACAAGATTACCGTGACTTAATGCTGGCGGTAGATAAAGCATTAGAGAAATGGACGTGGTTGGACGAGACACGTTTAGGAGTGACCGGTGGTTCTTATGGAGGCTATATGACCAATTGGATGCTCGGCCATACCAACCGTTTCAAAGCAGCGGTAACCTTACGATCGACCAGCAACCGCTTCTCTATGTTTGGTACTTCCGATGTGGGTTATAATAATGGCAATTTTGAATTCGACGGTAAACCTTGGATTAATTATGAACATTACCTCAAACACTCTCCTATTATGTATGTGGAGAACATTCAAACTCCGGTTCTCATTATCCACAGTGAACAAGACTATCGTTGCCCCATAGAACAAGGAGAGCAATTCTTTACCGCACTAAAGTTCTTGAAGAAAGAAGCGGTATTTGTTCGCTTCCCCAACGAGAATCATGAGTTGTCGCGCTCTGGTCAACCAAACCATCGTATCGAACGTTTACAACATTTGACAAACTGGTTTATCACCCATATTGAGGTGTAATCCTATGGAACCATGTCGGGTAGATTTGCACACGCATAGTAAGGCTTCCGATGGCACAGACACCCCCGCAGAACTCGTTCGCAAGGCAGCTACACAAAAGGTTCGCTATTTGTCCTTAACGGACCATGATACCCTTGCCGGGCTCGCAGAAGCCGAGGTAGAAGCGAATGTGCTCGGTCTGACCTTCATCCATGGAGTAGAACTCAGCACAGATTGGCTAGGAAAAGAAATGCACATTCTGGGTTATGGAGTGCAACCTACACTACACTTTCAATCTTTTCTTCATCAAATGATCGAATCTCGAAATCGCAGAAATCGAAAGATTATTGAAGTCTTGCAGTCAAAGGGAATGAAGATTTCTGAAGAAGAGGTAAGAGCGAAAGCCGGTGGAGAGGAAATCCTATCCCGTCCCCATTTTGCACAGGTATTGGTGGAGAAAGGATATGCTTTATCGCGTCAGGATGCATTCGATCGCTACCTTGCTGCCGGCGCTTCATGCTATGTGCCTAGAGAATCCCCGGATTATCCAGCGTGTATCAAAGCGATTCGAGAAGCAGGCGGAGTAGCCGTATTCGCTCATCCCTATTTACTGCAGCCCTCGCCAAAAGAGTTGCGAATCATCCTCCAAGCTCTTGTAAAGGCCGGGTTGCAAGGATTGGAAGTCTGGCATAGCGATCATCCCGAAGATATGCAACTATTCTATGAGAAGATGGCGACAGACTATCATCTACTATGCAGCGGGGGTTCGGACTATCATGGTAGTAACAAACCTCACATCGAGGTGGGCTCGGGGCATCACCATAATGTGAACATCACCGATTCCCGAATACCCACTTTACTTATCCAGAGAATCCAAGAATACAGAGCATAAAAGGAGGTCTCTTAATGAAACGCGTCTTATTGACCGGATTTCATCCGTTTGGTGGCGAAACCATCAATCCTGCCTGGGTTTCGGTTCGCGAACTAACCGGACAGAAGATTTTAGATTACGAAATAGTCACAGGCGAAATTCCCGTGACCCGTTATAAAGCGTTAGAAGAAACCGAGAAACTCATCCTGCAGTATGAACCTGAGATTGTAATCAATGTTGGACAAGCTGGCGGATCTCTGGAAATGAGAGTAGAACGTATCGGTGTTAATTGTGATGATTACTCCATTCCCGATAACGAGGGTAACCAACCTACAGGCGAGCCGATCTTTGAGGAGGGTCCGGCGGCATACTTTGTGACGGTGCCCATCAAAGCGATGGTTCAAGAAATGGTGGAAGCAGGAGTTCCGGCGATTGTCTCGAATTCTGCCGGTACTTATTTGTGCAATCATATCTGTTATGGTATTGCTCATTTAGCCGCCACCCGATACCCACAACTACTAACCGGTTTTATTCATATCCCTTTCTTGCCGGAACAAGCAGCAGGAAAACGAGGCCGTCCCAGCATGGCTTTGCCGGTTTTGGTCGCAGGTTTGGAAGCAGCCATCACCGCTGCCATTCGCTATAAAAATAGCGATATCCAAAAAGAAGGCGGAGCCATACAATAAAACATGCGACCCCCGATCCACGGGGGTCGCATTATGTACTTATGATCTTCTCCTAAACATAGAAATCACAAAAAAAATCATACTGCATCCCAGAATAACTCCCGCAATGTCCAAGCCCAAATCGCGAAGTTGAAAAGCTCGCCCCTCTACGAAAATCTGATGAACCTCATCGGTCAAAGCATAGAATATACCGAAAAATATACTTTTCATCATAGCCTTTGAATACCCTTGAACTAAGAACGTCGGATAAGTCAGCAACCCCAATATCAAAAACAAGCCAAAATGAGCCGAGTTTCGTAGTAAGGAGTCAAAAGAGCGAACTGCTTGGGGAGTAGGATTTTCTTGAACGATCTCTAAAATCTGTTGACTCACCTGTTTGCTGGTTTCTGCTGAAATGACGGCCGGTTGATTTGATAAATGAAAAATCAAAAACATCCAGCTAAGGAGCACCAACCATAAAAGAATTCTCTTTTGATTCACATGCTCCCCTCCCTCCGAGTTGGATCCATACTAGCCTAAATGGATTGCTCTGCCCTACTATACTGCCTTCTATTATAAATAGACAGCAAGCCGGCCAGTAAGAATGCAATCATGGCTGCAACAAAGGGCAGCTTCGGGTTTTGAGCAAAGACTAAACCAGAGAACAGGGGGCCTAAACACATACCCAATGCTTTGACTGCATTAAAAATACCCGAAATCTCCCCTTTGCTTCCCATGGTATTCCGGACAATTAACCCTTGCTGCATCGGTAAATAAATAGCATTCAAAATGTAAAAGACTAGTGCAGCAGTGAAGAACAGGACATTCCCTTGTACCACGACCAAAAAAGCTAAGGCAGTGGCACACAAAAGTAGGACTGGGATGATTGATTTTCGTAAATCGGTTCTACGGCTTAGCCATAGATTGAGCGTCAAATTCGCAGTCAAAGCAATCATACCAACAACCGCTTTGAACACTCCATTGTAGGATGGGGGAAATTTTAGCTGTGCTCGCAAAAAGTAATTGAACGATTGGTCTTGAGCATTGGTTGCAAAACTGGTCAGAAATGAGATCACCAAAAATAGCAGCAGAGGACCTTGAATCAAAGGAGCACTCTTAAGTATACTTGAAATGGGATTCATCTGTGAGAAACGCAACTTCGCCTGGTTTTGGT
>CALCNS010000118.1 GCA_937897315.1 uncultured Bacillota bacterium | reverse complement strand
TGCGGGAAGTATTTTGTAAGGCGATCAAGCCGTCAGTTATATTGCGATAGTTGGGATTGCCAAGCCGAGCGTAATCGGAGGAACAGACGAGCCAGCTATGCTCGTAAAAAGTCTGCTGAAGTTGAAAATAAAAAATAAAAATAGTACTCCTAATACTCTCGAGTACCATTTTGGTAGGCTGGATATCTGTGAAATTTACATCCCGATATTGAAAAAATCACTTTTTCGTGATAAAATAAATAAGCATACAACAAACAAGTGGAGGTGTGAAATGGCTGTCAGTTATAAAAAGTTATTTCACTTGATGATAGAAAAAGACATATCCAATGTAGAATTACAACGCAGAGCTGGATTTTCTGGTAATATATTAACCCGGCTTAAACGCAACAGCTATGTGTCTTTGGAGAGCATAGAAACCATTTGCAAAGTCTTAGACTGCAAGGTTGATGATATTTTAGAATTTGTACCTAATGGGGTGCATGATGGAGGAAAAGATAATGATTAAAGATATTATGGCAGCTAATGAAAGCGTGACCCTTAACGATAAGGAAATAGCGATTTTGAAAGAAAACTTTCCATCTTGCTTTAGACCAGATGGCTCCTTCGATATGGTTTGCTTTTCGGAATATTTGAAAGACAAAATTGAAATTTCACATGAGGGATATGAATTGAAATTTCTCGGAAAAAGCTACGCTAAAATGCTTGCATCACTGGATACGGAAACAGTTATTGTGCCAGATGATGTTCATAACTCACTTCCAGAAAATGCAAATAGTGAAAATGTATATATCACTGGTGACAACCTTGATGGATTAAATCATCTGCTTAAATCGTATGCAGGACAGGTTAAGTGCATCTATATCGATCCACCATATAACACTGGTTTTGATGATTTTGTTTACAACGATAAATTTGATTTTACTATCAATGATCTGATTGAAAAACTAAGCATAGATGAAGACCATGCAAAGCATATACTGGATTTAACAAGCCGAGGGAGTTCCTCTCATTCCGCATGGCTTATGTTTATGTATCCTCGTTTGCTGTTGGCAAGGGATTTGCTTGCGGATAATGGTGTAACGTTCATTTCTATAGGCAAGGATGAGGTGGCTAATCTTCGAATTCTCTGTGATAGCGTCATGGGAGAAGATAATTTGGTTGGCATTATTTCTCGTGTAATGAAATCTGGCGGAGGTAAAGGGCAGTTTTTCTCTCCTAATATAGATTACATACTTGTATATGCAAGAAACATCTCTTCATTGACGAAATTTAGAACACCAGTCTCTAAGAAAACCATAAAATCATATTACAAAAATATGCAAACCGAGGGTGAAAGAGCAGGAGAACTTTATGGAGAAGAACGAATATATGTGGCTGGATTAGATGCACGTCCTAATCAGAGATATTGGATTGAATGCCCTGACGGGAGTTTTGTTATACCAGAAGGAGTTGCGATGCCGGATAGAATCGAAGATGGATGTCAAGTTACCCCTTTAGACGGTGATGGTTGTTGGAAGTGGACATATGAATCATATTTACGAGAAAAAAAAGATGGAAATATTGTGTTTAAACAAACTTCTTCATCTCCATTATTTGATGAAAACGGAAACCAAAGTAAGTACAACCTATATAATAAGGTTTGGCTTTCTGATAAAGAAGGCAGTGTTCCAGGAGACTACTTATCACAATTTGAGAACAGATTGAGTTCATCAGAATTAAAAAAAATAGATATACCTTTTGATTTTGCTAAACCAACTGCATTAATCTCATACTTGATTGATTTATGCACAAGCAAGGATGACGATGGTTTTTTTGTAGTAGACTTCTTTTCGGGCTCGGCATCAACCGCTCATGCTGTAATGAATATGAATGCTGAAAATGATACCAAAATAAAATATATAATGATTCAGTTGCCTGAACCTGTTAAAAAGAATAGCAAAGAAGAAAAAGCTGGCTTTAAAACCATAGACCAAATTGGTCAAGAACGAATTATTCGTGCTGCAAAGAAAATCAAAGAAGAATATCCAGAAACTACTACTGACTTCGGTTTCAAGCACTACACTTTACAAGATGTAAGCCAGTCAACATTAGATAAGATGGAGTCCTTTGATAATAGCGGATTTGTAACGAATACCACTGTGTATGATGAATTCGGAGCAAACACAGTGTTGACCACTTGGCTTGTTCATGACGGATACGGCTTTAGCAATAATATGGAGATGGTTGATCTTGCCGGATATACTGCATATTGGTGCCGTAATCATTTGTATTTCATAAATCCTGGTATGGCTGAGGATGCAATAAAGGCTCTCATTGAAAAATATAATTCACAGGGTAACTTTAATCCACAGAATATCATTCTTTTCGGATACAGTTTTAACTATGTGGAAATGGAGAACTTGAAGGCGAATGTCAAAATGCTCCGTGATTCTGAGAAAAATCTAAAAATTAATCTAGATATAAGATACTAAGGATGTGCGGATTTTGGAATTAATACTTGAAAGAGAGCTGACACATCAGCAGAAAGCTGTTGATGCATTGGGTACCGTATTGGATGGCGTGAGAATCGCAAAACCGCATCTTGCATATGAGAATCCTACCTTTGACCGCAAAGATGCTCGTCTAATCCATAATATACTGGAAATACAGAAAAATATCCGTAGCGATTATTGTGGCTGCCGTGATGAAGGTGAATACCTTAATCTTGATGTAAAAATGGAGACTGGAACAGGAAAAACTTATGTGTATACGCAGACAATCTATGAAATGCATAAACACTATGGCTTTAACAAATTTATCATTGCTGTTCCGTCTTTGCCGATAAAGGCGGGAACAAAGCAGTTTATTTCTGACAGCTATGTAAAACATCATTTTTCAGATGCCTGCGGATACAACAGTGATATTGAGTTAGGTGTATTGGAAAGTCCAAAACAAAAGAAAAAAGGCTTTCTTGCTATGCCTTCCCCGGTTCGTGATTTCGTAACTGGCTCTTGTCAGAATGTTAATAAAATTTATGTGTTGCTCGTAAATATGCAATTGCTAACAAACGGCAATATGCTTACACGCTCAGATTACGATTACCTTGTAGAGGGATTTTACAGACCGTTTAATGCCCTCAGAGCCACAAAGCCAATTGTTATTATTGATGAACCGCATAGGTTCTCAAGAGATCAGAAAGCCTATAAAGCAGTTGCGGAAGAATTACAACCTCAGATAATAATTCGCTTTGGTGCAACTTTTCCGGAAGTCTCAGTAGGGCGTGGTCACAATAAGGTTACCTACAAAGACTTGAATAATCTGATATACGAATTGAATGCCTGTGACTCTTTTAATCAGAATCTAATAAAGGGTGTTGCAAAGGAACATTTCGAGCCACTATCACAAAAAGAAGAAAAGGTAAAATTAGCTGCAGTTGTATCCAAGACCTCTGCTACTTTTCATTTCAAAAAACGTGGCGAGGATACAAAAACATTTATGCTTTCAAGTGGTGACTCTTTGTCTATCATTGACCCGGCATTCGAAGGAATTACTATATCCGCTATCGGAAAGAATTTTATAGAGCTTACCAACGGGCAGACGAAGTTTCAGGGTGAAGAATTCAACACTGATATTTACTCTTCTTCATATCAGGAGCAGATGGTTAAACTGGCAATTCAAAGACACTTTGAAACGGAACGCCAGAATTTCTCCGGTAGGCAGTTCAAGATAAAAACACTGGCACTATTCTTTATTGATGATATTACATCCTATAGAGAATCTGATGACGGCAAGATGCCGTATCTCAAGGAAATGTTTGAACGCTTACTACTTGAAAGGTTGAATTCATTGATAGATGAGTTGCCGGATAGCGAGAATGAATACAGAGAATATCTCAAAGCCAGTGCTGCAGATATAAGCGCCTGCCATGCAGGATATTTTTCACAGGACAACAGTGATTCTGATGAGGCAATTGCCCAAGAAGTAGATGAGATTCTTCATAATTAAAAGGGGCTAATATCTCTTCGTAATGAAGATGGAACATATAATACAAGAAGATTCTTATTTTCTAAGTGGACGTTAAAAGAAGGATGGGATAATCCTAATATTTTTACCATTGCAAAATTGCGTTCCAGTGGTAGTGAAAATAGTAAGCTACAAGAAGTAGGACGAGGATTGCGCCTTCCAGTTGATGAAAACGGAAACCGTATATCCAATGAGGAGTTTAAACTAAATTATATCGTGGATTTTACAGAAGCTGACTTTGCACAAAAGTTAGTTGATGAAATCAATGGTGAGTTACCAATGACATTAGTATTGAACACTGATGATTTGGATAAAGTTGCGAAAGCAAGAAATATTGACCCTGATGACTTATTTACAGATTTGTTACTTAAAAAGTATATAAACAGGAATTATGAAATTCGCTCTGAGAATAGAGATGCTTTCTTTGCCGAATATCCAGAGTTTACAAGTGGCATTAATAGCAATAAGGTCACCGATAAAAATAAGAATAAATCACAGCAAATTAAAATAAGAAAAGCCGTATATCCTGAACTTAAAGAACTATGGGAAACAATCAATCAGAAATACTATCTTTTTTATGATTCGGATTTGGAATCTGAAATACCACAAGCATTACATGACATTCTTAGGAAAGGTGATACCTTCGGAAATATAACCATTTATAGTCAACGTGATGAAGTAGCCACAGATGGCAAAAAGATGTATTTGCAAGAAGACTCTGGAGTTTCCTATTCTATAAAGAAACCGTTAGCTTATAATGAATTTATTAAACGAATCAATAATCAGACAAGTATACCGATTAAAGTCATTCATGATGCTATGTGTAAGTTGGCTAAAGAAAAAACAGTCCTTCCAGAACATATAAATGAGTATTCAGCTACCAATATTATTCGGAGTTTTTCAGATTGGCGAATTCAAGAAACACAGACGAGATTTCGTTATGCTCGTTCGACACAACCTGTTACCGAAACTGCATTAACTTATAAAGATGGCTCTCCACGAGAAATGATAAAGCAGGGAACTGTCGGCACTATGTTTGTTGAAGGAACTCCTTCAGAGAAATACCTATATGATAAGATTGCTTTTGATTCACCATTGGAGAAAGATAACATCATGATGACAGGAACAGGAATTGATGAAGTTGTGGTGTATGGTAAAATCCCAAAATCGAGCATTGCTATTCCTACAATTGTCGGAGAAAATTACAGCCCAGACTTTATGTATGTAGTTAAAAAAAGCAATGGAACTAAAGAATTAAATGTTGTAGTTGAGACCAAATTAGTAGAAAATAAGTCTACTTTACGTGGTACAGAAAATGCAAAAATTAAATGTGCAGAAGCCTTCTTCAATCAGTTAACCATTGATGGATATAAGGTATCGTTCCATACACAGTTAAGTAACAAAAAAGTAAAACAAATAATCGAAGAAGTAATAAATACATAATGAGAAAGACCACACAAAGGGTTTAATCCTTCGGTGTGGTCTTAACTTTACTCTCCCGCTTGAAGAGAGTCGGTCAAAAATTTACTTGTTTTTGTAAATCCCTAAGTTGAACTCCCTTTAAAGGGTGAGCCTTTTTCAAGGATAGAACGTTTTATTTTGCTTTATATTCCGCCGGAATCTGCTTTTTAAAGTATTCTTGAATTCGTTCACGTAAGGTGGAATCGGTTAAGATATCGAATGCGGTCATGGCCAAGCCTTTGGCTCCCAATAAGCAAGTTTCGTCTGCCATGGGTTGATTTGCGCATTCCGTATAAGCAACATTATGACTATTTACTCCAGCCGGACAAGCTGGTAGATAATCGTGTATAGCCGGAATGACTATAGAAACATTCCCAATATCGGAAGATCCATAATTACCTACAGGATTTCCTACTACCATTTCCATACCCAAAGTTTCCATGTTGTTCTTGAATGCTTCACACATAGGCCAATTAGGATAACGTTCTGCATACATATCGCCAACCTTGGCTTCCATACGAGCCCCTACTAGCAGTTCTGCTGATTTAGCACAACGAATGACTGCATCAGCCAGCTTTTCTAATTCAAACAAAGTAGAAGAGCGAAGGGAGAAGGTTGCTGCAGCATAGTCGGGTATCGCATTGGCTACCGTTCCACCTTTTGTGATGATGCCATTGATGTTACTTCCGGGATGTAGAGCAGGACGCATCATATCGATATGATTAAAAGTGGATATGAGCGCGTTTAAAGCATTCACTCCGGCTTGGGGGCCTGAAGAATGGGCGGATTTACCAAAGAACTCTATGCTTACACTGGTTGCAGCCCTACCACCCCGATTGACCAACCCTTTATCACCCGAACTGGGATGCATCATCAGTGCATACTCAATTCCATCAAACCCTCCATTACGTAGTAGATGGATCTTGCCACCCCCGGCCTCTTCTGCGGGAGTACCAATTAATGTCAGTTCTCCATCAAAATGATCCATAAGTTGCGACAAGGAGAGAAATGCGCCGGTGGAACAAGAAGCAATAATGTTGTGGCCACAGGCATGACCGATTTCAGGCAAAGCATCGTATTCTGCCAGGAAAGCAATTTTGGGTCCGGATCCCTTTCCTTTTTTTACCGCTTTGAATGCCGTTTCGACTTGAGCATAGGGGGTTTCGACTTCAAATCCATGTCGTTCTAACACTTCTTTGATAAAGGAAACGGCCTTATGTTCGGTGAAAGCAATTTCGGGATGGGCATGAATGCGATGGGATAAAGCAATCAGCTCGTCTCTCATTTGGTCAACTTTAGCAATAATTTGTTCTTTCAAGATGTTCCCTCCTTGTTAATCCTTTAATTTCATTGTAGCATAGTTCAAACCGTCGGTCAATTTTTATGCAAACCTCGTTTCATAAGGTATGGATTGTAAAACACAATAGAATATGATACGATATCGCCAATGTTTCACGTGAAACATCGATTTGAAAACAAACGGGCAGGAGATCAAAAAAAGCTTCGCGAATACAGTAGTCAATGTATGTAAAGGCCGGTGGTATATTTGGGTAGAATGATTGCAATAGCCAATCAAAAAGGTGGCGTTGGTAAGAGCACAACCGCTGTGAATCTCAGTGCAGCCTTAGCTCAACTAAATAAAAAAGTTTTACTATTGGACTTAGATCCGCAAGGAAACAGTAGCAGTGGTTTGGGAATTGATAAGAGCAAGTTAATTGCTCACTCTTATGATTTGCTCATGGAAGAAATTCCCGCACATCAAGTCATACGACCGACACCGATGAAGAACCTTTATATTATTCCTGCCGGTATCGAGCTAGCTTCAGCGGAAGTGGAGTTAGTTGCAAAACTTAGTCGAGAATATCGCCTGAAAGAAGCTGTCAGTTCTTTGCGAACGTATTATGATTACGTTTTTATAGACTGTCCTCCATCGTTGGGATTGCTGACAATTAATGCCTTAACGGCAGCGGACTCTGTATTAATTCCTATTCAGTGCGAGTTCTTTGCCTTGGAAGGTGTGAGTCAATTAACGAACACCATTCATCTGGTTCAGAAACATTTGAATCGAGGATTGGTAATAGAAGGCATACTAATGACCATGTATGATAACCGCATCAACTTAGCACAACAAGTGGTTGAGGATGTAAGGAAGCATTTTGGTTCACTGGTGTATCAAGCAGTCATTCCGCGAAATGTTAGATTAAGTGAAGCCCCTAGCCATGGATTACCGATTTCCCTCTATGATTCTAAAAGCAAAGGGGCCGAAAGTTATGCCGCTTTGGCACAGGAGGTGATTCAACATGAGCATATTTAAGAAACCAGCACTGGGTAGAGGGTTGAGTGCGCTCATCCCTGGTGAACCGGTGGTTCAAGATGGAGAAACGATTCGACAACTTGCTCTGAATGAAATTGTTAGCAATCCGTATCAGCCAAGACGGCAGTTTGATGAAGAAGGCTTAAGGGAATTAGCCGAATCGATTCGACTATATGGTATATTAGAACCCATTATTGTGCGAACGGTAGAAACAGGGTATGAGATTGTAGCCGGGGAGCGGCGTTGGAGAGCTGCAGCACTTGTAGGATTGCAAACCGTACCGGCTGTTGTACGGTTGTTAAATGATCAACAAGTTGCGGAAATGGCGTTAATTGAGAATATACAGCGTGAAGATCTCAACGCGCTAGAAGAAGCACAGGCCTATCAACGACTTATACTGGAGTTTCACTATAAACAGGAGGATTTGGCAGCAAAAGTAGGGAAAAGTCGACCTCATATTAGTAACACATTACGATTGCTTCAGCTTCCTCAGGAAGTGCAAAAGGAGCTTGTAATGGGGTACATTAGTATGGGGCATGCACGGGCTATGTTATCACTAAAACCAGCTCAACAATTGTTTTACACGGAGCTGGTTAAAAATCGCAACTTGAGTGTTCGCCAACTGGAAAACATGATTCAAGCGGTACATGTCGGGAAGAAACCTGTTACGAAAGGAACAAATTCGCCAACCGGATTGAAGGGTTCATGGTTGAAGCATTGGGAACTGAAGTTGAAGTCAACATATCAAACGAAAGCGAAAATTGTTCATAAAGATAAAGGTGGGAAAATTGAGATTTCTTATTTTGACCAAGACGATTTAGAACGAATCTTAGAGATGCTTACTCATGTGCCAAAAACAGATAATACATAAGGAGGTGCTGGAATGATCTACTTGGACCAAGCTGCTACAAGCTGGCCAAAACCTGCCAGAGTGGTAGAGGCTGTCAATTATATGATTACAAACGTGAGTGCGAATCCGGGTCGGGGAAATTACGGCTCTTCCTTAGAAGCACTTAATTTAGTAAATTGCACAAGAGAAAAAGTTGCGAACTTCTTAGGAGTACCGAATCGACGAGGTGTGGTATTTACCTCAAGCGCTACAGAAGCGATCAATGCTGTCTTATTAGGCACTTTAAAACCGGGTGATCATGTGATTACCAGCACATTGGAACACAATGCGGTAGCCCGAACCTTATTCGCTTTAGAGAAAAAAGGAATATCCACTACGAAAATCTATAGAAGTCCTATTAGTGGATGTCGACTCGAGCGGTTAGAAGAAGCCATTCGATCGAATACTAAGATGATTATATGGAACCACGCTTCAAATGTCTTTGGAACCCTTTCGGATTTAGATGGATTATCTCGATTGGCCAATGCGTATCAATTAAAACTCATGGTAGACTCTGCGCAAACTGTAGGTTCTGTACCCATCAATATGCAGGATATGGGGATAGATTATTTAGTGTGTTCCGGACACAAAGGGTTATATGGTCCTCAAGGAATCGGTTTACTGATGCTGAAAGACCCAGACTGCGGGTTAGACGTTTGGAAATATGGTGAAACAGGAGATTTTAGCGAGCAACTCCCTATGCCAAAAAAAGCACCCGATTGCTATGAAGCCGGTACCCCGAACTTACCGGGAATCGCAGGACTCGCTGAGGGTATTGATTTTGTGATTGAGCAAGGTCAAGATAAAATGTTTCAGTCGGATTTACAAAAAATTGAAACCATATACGAGGTACTGAGTGATATTGATGGAGTCGTTTTGTATGGACCTCCTCCTGGCACCTTGAAAGTGCCGATTGTTTCGTTTAATATCATCGGTATGACTGCGGCAAAAGTGGGGGAAGAATTATTTAAGCGTTGGGATATATCGGTTCGAACGGGTCTACAATCAGCTTATTGGGCGCATGAAGCGGCAGGGACCTTGCCATATGGAACGGTACGAGTCAGCGTGAGTTGTTATACCGGCGGACAAGATATTGAGGAACTTGCAGAAGCCGTTGCAACGTTAAAGTATGAAACTAATAAAGGAAAAATCTAGAAATTTGAGAACGAAAGGGTATTGTGAAAGATGTTGAGTGACTGTACTTTGTATCATGCTTATTTACAAATTCTAAAAGAAGAATTGGTTCCGGCGATGGGCTGCACCGAACCAATTGCATTGGCTTACGCAGCAGCGAAAGCTCGGGATGTTTTGGGAGCAACCCCAGAACGCGTCTTTGTGGAAGCCAGTGGAAGCATTATTAAAAATGTAAAATCTGTGATTGTGCCAAACACCAATCAGCTTAAAGGGATTCCCGCTGCCGTTACTGCTGGAATTGTCGCCGGTAAAGCAGAGAAAGAACTGGAAGTGATTGCTGAAGCTACCGAAGAAGACCGGAAAGCCATGGCTGATTTTATGAGAAACACACCTATCGAGGTAGCTCACTGTAACTATGGTTTGACATTCGATTTGTCGGTAACTTTATATCATGAGCAAGACTATGCCAAGGTTCGAATCGTCAATTATCATACAAACGTTGTTCGAATTGAGAAAAACAATAAAGTCCTTTTAGAAAATCCCATTCATGGAGAAAGCGAAGAAGGTCTTACAGATCGGAGTTTGTTAAACGGGAAAGACATTTGGGACTTTGTTCAAAGTGTAAACTTGAATGATATTAGGAGCACGCTTGAAACTCAAATTAAATTTAACATGGCAATCGCCGAAGAAGGTCTCACCAATGATTATGGAGCTTCCATTGGTAAGGTTCTTCTCCGTGCATATGGAGATAACATTTGGATCAAGTTGAGAGCCTATGCTGCGGCGGGTTCGGATGCACGAATGAACGGCTGCGAATTACCGGTTATCATAAATTCCGGCAGCGGAAACCAAGGGATTACAACATCTGTTCCGGTCATTGTTTATTGCAAGGAGAATCAGATACCTGAAGAAAAGATGTTACGCGCTCTTGTTTTAGCAAATTTGTTGACGATTTATCAAAAAACAGGTATTGGTAGATTATCTGCTTATTGTGGAGTCGTCAGCGCAGGGGCATCTGTAGGGGCAACCATTGCCTATTTGAACGAAGGTCGTTTTGAAGATGTCATGCATACCATGATCAATTCTTTGGCAATCGTTTCCGGCATGGTATGCGATGGAGCAAAGGCATCCTGTGCAGCCAAGATTGCTTCTTCGGTTGAAAGTGGATTGTTAGGGTTTGCGATGTCAAAACAAGGAAAGCACTTTCTGGGTGGAGATGGTCTGGTAGCAGATGATTTTGAGACAACTATTCAGAACATTGGTCGCTTGGGACGAATTGGAATGCAACAAACCAATGAAGAAATTATTAAAATCATGGTCGGAGAGAAGTGCTAATAGAGTGTTTCACGTGAAACATGAGCACCGGAGGTGGAGGTATGTTTAGAGTCGAAGATTTTTTTGATCTCCGCGAGGAACCCCTTGCAGCAGTCTTTAGTGGTTGTGAACGTGTTTGGGACGTGTTACAGCGTGTCAAGGAGTATTCAGTCCAAATGTCGCAGCCACAAATTTTGGGACAAGTTCATCCGACTTCGGTTTTAGAAGGACCTATTTACTTAGGTGAAGGTAGTATTGTCGAACCACATGTCTACATAAAAGGCCCTGTCTATATAGGAAAAAACACCGTGATAAGGCAGGGTGCGTATTTGAGAGAGAATAACCTTATCAGTGATGACTGTATCATTGGTCATGCAACCGAGCTAAAAGGGTCCATTATGTTACGCGGCTCGCATGCACCACATTTTGCGTATGTAGGCGACAGTGTATTGGGTCGCGGAGTGAATTTAGGAGCAGGAACGAAACTGGCCAATTTTAAATTGACCGCAGATGAGGTTCAGGTTCTTGTCGAAGGCAGAAAGATTCCAAGTGGCCTTCGAAAATTTGGCGCAATTCTAGGAGATGGCGTTTCTATAGGTTGCAATGCCGTGACAGCCCCAGGTACGGTAGTGGGTAAAAACACATGGATTTACAGTTTGGTTTCGTTGCGAGGATATATACCTCCGGAACATTTGGTGAAATATGACTATCATCGTGCCGAGATTGTGCCAAAGAACGGAAAATAAGGTATGGTGATTCATCCCTCCTTCAGCTTAGAAGGGGGGATGTGTTTTTTTGACAGATAATATTTGTCAGATTTGTAAAAGGTCTTGTCGTTAAGGGTTTCATAAAGGATTTGGGCATTACGGTACAGAATTATTTCGCATCACAAAGGGATTGGAGTCTTTCGCCATGGATCATTTTATCTTATCAGCCAATGTGGTTTTGCCTTTGTTTCTTATTATGATGGCAGGTTATGTGATGAAACGCTTGGATTGGGTTGATGAGAGTTTTTTGAAGCGGTGGAATCGAGTGTCTTTTCAGTTTTTCTTACCGATTTTACTATTTATGAATATCTATCAAACGTCGGGTAATTTGGCCGAGATATTTAATTTAAAACTTCTGTTGTTTGCGGTAGGGTCCGTCATCCTAAGCTTTTTATTACTCTGTATTGGCATTCCTTTGGTAGAAAAAGATTCGAGACGAAAAGGAGTCTTGGTTCAGGGAATTTTTCGGAGCAACTTTGTAATTTTTGGATTACCGGTAACCGCTGCCCTTTACGGGGACATTGGACTTGCAACGACATCGATTATTATTGCTGTTGTTGTGCCTCTTTTCAATGTGCTTTCCGTAATTGTACTTGAATATTATCGCTCTGGCAGAGCCAACCTACGTGTCATTTTAAAAGGGATTGTTACGAACCCTTTGATATTGGGCTCTGTGTTAGGCATTGCTTTACTCGTCTTAGGGATACGATTGCCTTATTTTGTGGAGAAAACACTTGCTGACATATCGAAGGTGGCAACTCCTCAGGCACTCGTTATTTTGGGTGGATCTTTTCGTTTCTCAAGTGTTCGTCATCACTGGAAACCATTGTTCTTGGGTGTCAGCGGTAGGCTTGTACTCGTTCCTCTTATCTTTATTCCCATATCCATTCTAATGGGTTTTCGTCAAGCAGAATTGGTCACCTTAATCTCCATGTTTGGTGCTCCCACAGCGGTCTCTTCGTATACCATGGCTCAACAAATGGAGGCTGATGATGAACTAGCTGGGCAAATCGTTGTTTTTGCAGCGTTATTCTCTGTTTTCACTATGTTTATGTGGATCTTTTTGGGGAAGTCTTGGAATTTTCTCTAAATTTAAGGAGGGATTATGATGAAGGTTGCTATTGGCGGGATTAGTCACGAAACAAATGTTTTTTCTCCTATTGAAACTCCGTTATCGACATGGCGCATCCTAGAAGGGCAGGATATTATTCAACGGTCAAACGGACACAAGACTGCAATGGGTGGGTTTTTAGAAATTGCCGAAAGAGAAGGATGGAATGTTATACCTACACTATATGCCGGAGCGACTCCTTCTAGGCCAACCGATGTTGAGAGCTATGCTTGGTTAAAACAACATTTACTGGTAGCCATTGAAGAGCAAAAACCGGATGCGGTGCTACTTAGCATGCATGGTGCGATGATGGCCGAGGGAACAGATGATCCGGAAGGAGACATCGTGCAAGCGGTACGAGCACTGATTGGTCAGAAACCTTTATTGGTAACATTGGATTTGCATGGGAACAACACCGCTGAAATGGTAGCAGGGTGTGATGCCATATTTGGCTTCGATACGAACCCACATGTCGATAGTTATGAACGAGCCCTTGAAGCAGCAGAATGCTTGGCTGCGATGACAAAAGGTGTCATAAAACCGGTGACAGCCCACCAGCATGTGCCCATGTTGCCACCTACTATTAATATGCGCACTGCGGAAGGTCCTATGGTCGAGTTATTTCGCATGGCCAGAGAATTTGAAAGCAAACCCGGTATGATAAACGTCTCGGTCTTTGGAGGATTTCCATTCTGTGATGTTCCATATGCAGGATTCAATGTGATCGCTACGGCCAATGGAGATAAAGCCTTAGCACAACAAGCCTGTGATGAGATCTGCGCTCATGCATGGCAAATTCGTGATCAGTTTTTAAAACACGTTCCCGATATTCAGGAAGCGATGAATCAAACCGAGCAGTTACTGAAAGATCAACCTACCAAACCGGTCATATGCGCCGATGTAGCCGATAATCCCGGTGGTGGAGGTTCCGGTGATACTCCGGAGCTCCTGCGTGAAATGATTCGCAGAAATCTTCCTAAAACAGCCGCGGCCTTAATATGGGATCCAGAGACGGTAGAATTGGCTTTCACTATAGGTGTGGGTAATACTGGAACCTTCCGTATCGGAGGGAAAGCAGAACGTGCTTATGGGGAGCCCATAGAAGTGGAAGCGAAAGTTCGAACCTTATCGGACGGAGAGTTTTACGCTACAGGTCCGATGAGCCGAGGAAATACCGCTAACATAGGGCGATGTGCCCGTTTGCAGGTTGGAAATGTGCAAATCTTAATCTCTAGCATTCGCATGGCGTGTAACGATGCCGATATTTTCCGGCATTTGGGCGTGGAACCTACACAGCAACAGGTTTTGTTGGTAAAATCTCGTGGACACTTTAGAGCTTCTTTTGAACCGTTGGCCCACCGAATTATTGAAGTGGACGCCCCCGGAGCAGCGAATCCAAATTTAAAACGATATCCATACCGTAGAATTCATACTTGGCCACTGAATATAGAAGAATAAAGGATGTAGATGACATGGAGAACCTCTTTTCTCGTTGGGGAAAGGCTTTTATGATTGTTGTGTTTTGTTCACTGCTTTTTAATCTGGGCATGGGGTTACAAAACTCTACCAAAACTAATTTTGCAATGGAAGACTTGCAATTAAACGAAGAGCAATTTGGTTGGGTCGAAGGAATTCGTGAATTACCCGGATTACTAACCGTGATTTTGGCGGTTCCGGCTGCGTACATGGCCGGGAATGTTTATACTGCCATGACCGTTCTGATAACGGGAATAGGACTTCTTCTTTATGCCAGATCCGGAACGTTTTCCTTTTAT
The DNA here is from genome assembly GCA_937897315.1 of uncultured Bacillota bacterium. GTDB lineage: Bacteria > Bacillota > JAAYKD01 > JAAYKD01 > JAAYKD01 > CALCNS01. Next base: position 757 of record CALCNS010000118.1, on the reverse strand, counting down.
ATTATTGCTACCTTAATCTATTCCACCGGGTTTCATCTCTTTTCACCGGCTCAACAAGCCTTGGTGTTAAATATGTCAAAACCAGAAGAAAAGGCCTCTCGCTTAGGATTACTCAACTCTGTTGGCGCTATTGGAACGTTGTTAGCTTCCTTGCTTGTCAGTCGGTTAGGCAATGTTTTAAAATTCCGTGATTTTTATTACTTAGGAGCAGTTGTCTTTCTGATCGCAGCCATATTTATTTACTTTGCTCGGAGAGGTGGAGAAAAAGTAGAAGTTCGAAAAGCGTACGTCTTCCGCTGGAAATATAAGAACTACTACTTTATGCAGTTGCTAGTCGGTGCAAGACGGCATATCAACAGTACGTTTGCTGCTTTGGCGTTGGTTGCCTTACATGGAGTACCGGTGACCACCATTGCTACTCTTATGCTAATTGCTAATCTGACTACAATATTTACACGACCCATCTTAGGGAAAATGATAGATCGTTGGGGAGAAGGAAAGGCACTGACCTTTAACTACAGTGTAGTGGCTGTTTTGTTTTTATGTTACGCGTTCGTGAGCAACACAAGTATCTTATATGCGATTTTTATTATTGATCATGTTTTCCTTGGTTTCGAAGTCGCTATCACCACATTTTTATGTAAAATTGCCCCTCCTTCCGATATCGCTCCTTCCCTTGCCATGGGTAGCTCTATCAATCATATAACTGGGGTGTTGATGCCGATTGTTGGAGGGTATTTATGGACGATATCCCCGA
>CALCNS010000117.1 GCA_937897315.1 uncultured Bacillota bacterium | reverse complement strand
TACAAATACAACAAACTAGAACCCAGTATAGCGGTGAAGGTGTAAGAGTGGCTGTTATTGACACAGGGCTAAAGCAGGATCATCCCGATTTGGATTGGACTCGCATCGAGGCCGGTAAGAATTATGCCAATCCGGGAAGTAGTACGGAGGATCATCACGGGCATGGCACATTTGTGACCGGTGTGATTGCAGCAATCCCTCAAAATAGTACTGGCGTGGATGGCATTGCCCCAAACGCTACCATCGTTCCTCTAAAAGTATACAGCGATGAGGGGCAATCCTTAGTAAGTTGGATTGTTCAAGCCATCGAGGATGCTGTGTTGGTTTTTGAGTGTGATATCATCAATATTAGTATGGGAACAACCTACGATAGTTCAAATTTGCGAACCGCTATAGCCAGTTTACCTCCAGAAGTAATCCTTGTAGCGGCAGCAGGAAATGATGGAAGCCATATTTACCAATATCCGGCATCCTACCCCGAGGTCATCTCGGTGGGATTCGTCGACCAAAACGAGGTCATCTCTCCTTCCTCCCAAAAAAATGACGGCATTACTATTGTCGCTCCTGGTGTCAATGTATTGGGCTTGGATAACACATTATATCAAGGTACCAATACCGTCTATGGATCGGGTTCTTCCTATGCGGCACCACACGTGACAGCAGTAGCGGCCTTAGCGAAAGAAGCAAATGCATCCCTCACCAGAATTAGCTTTCTGGAATTAATCACTTCCACAGCAAAAGACTTAGGCGAGTTAGGATACGATACTTCCTACGGATTTGGGCTCGTACAAGTCGATGCCTTCATGAATCGGTTTTTGTCCTTTGAAATGAAAGCCACATTGTTAGAATCATCGGAGGAATCCGATACATGGCAGTTTTCATGGATGAATTTGTCTGCTTCCAATACCTACCTTGTGTTGGGTGCTTCTTATGATGGTTCAGGAAGAATGGTAGAGGTGAAGAGTTTTCTGGTCCATTCCGATATCTATGGCAGAGCAATGGAAGCGGTCTCTTGGAGCTCTCCTTACGAAGTGGACAAAATCAAGATTTTTATTCTTTCCAGTTTGCAAGAATGCAGGCCACTCTATCCAGCTGAGATTGTTAGAAAAACATAGGTACATAAAAAAAGAAGAGCAGGATAAGCTCTTCTTTTTTAATGTAGGTTTACTTCAAAATCGATGCATGTAAAAAGGTAACGGCTTCCTTCACAGCTTGTGCGACTCCTTCGCTAGAGAAAGTGGCTCCTGCCACTGCTTGAATCTCGCTACCCATAGCAAAACTGTTGCTAATTCCTTTTCCAACAAACTGCTTGTGGAACGCTTCATCTGAAGAGACTTTCTTGACCATACTTGGGGTATCACTATGTTTCAGAATTTTGACTCCGGTGACTAAGCCGTTGTTGTCAAAAGCAACATAAACTTGCATCGGTCCTTCATAGCCATTGCCTTTAC
>CALCNS010000116.1 GCA_937897315.1 uncultured Bacillota bacterium | reverse complement strand
AGATTCCGAAACGTGACTGGAGTTCAGACGTGTGCTCTTCCGATCTTATGCTTTAAAGCAAATTCTACGGTTGATTTAGCAAGGAAGAAAATCATGCATATCATTTTTGATTTATATGGAACCCTGTATCAGCCGGGTTTGAGTGTGATGTCGGCTTTAAGGCAAATCAGTGATCGCTTGGGATTACCGTATCCCGATGAGGCCGAAGTATACCAGCTATTGCATCAGGATATGGATACCTATTTGAAAACACTCTTTCCTCAATTAGCAGACTACAAAGAATTGAAAACGTTATTTCTGGAGTATGAAAAGCAACATACTCAAGGGGGAGACTTGTTTCCTAGAACCAAAGAGGTTTTGAGCCGACTCAAAGAGCAGGGGCACCGGCTGTCTGTGTGCTCGACGGGAAACGATGCCTTTATGCAATCTGTACTACATCAAAATGGTATTGCCAAATACTTTCAGACGATTGTGAGTGCACGGCCTTTCCGGAGTAAAGGAGCGGCAATCGCATCTTTTTTAAGAACCGGAGAAACCGCGGTCTTGGTGGGTGATACCCTCATCGATTTCATGGCCGCCTACGAGAATCATCTTCCTTCCATCGGTGTCTCACACGGATTTGGAGCACAGGATGATTTTTCTGCGGCTACTTTTCGAGCTGCGAATCTAGAGGACGTTTTGGATTTTGTACAACAAGTCCAGGTCATGGATGATCTAACGAAGACATGGTTACGGACACCCAAGGCAAGAATACTGGGTGTGAACGGAGTAGACACCTCCGGGAAAACAACGTTTGCGCGGAATTATCAGCGCTATTTGAGAGCCATTGGTTTAGAAGCAGAAGTGGTGAGCATGGACGATTTTCATCAACCAAAGGCGATTCGTAGCGCAGGAAATGAAAAGGAATCGTACTACTTACATGGATTTGATACACAAAAATTAATTCGAGAGATTCTACAACCACTTCTTGAGCAGGGAAGATGCGAGACAGAAATCCTCTGCTTGAATTTGAAGACCGACCTGTTTGATAAAAGAGTGAAGGTGAACCTTGGCCCCCACACCCTCCTGATAGTAGAAGGTGTGTATTTGTTTCGGCCTCCTTTGAATTCATACATCGATACGAAAGTGTATCTGGATATCACATTCGAGGAAGTCCTACGAAGAGCAGAAGAACGAGATGTTCCACTCTATGGGGTGGAGTTCTTGGAGAGATACAAAACCAAGTACATTCCGTTACAGAAAAGATATGTTGCGGAACATCATCCCAAAGAGAATGCAGATTTGGTGATATCGAACATGAATCCCAAGAGACCGTATGTGGTGAAGTCCATTCCAAACGGTGCTTTCTAAAAGATACAAAAGGAGAATGCATATGAGACCGAAACCTAAGGTGGCCTTTGTCTGTGTACACAATTCTTGCAGAAGTCAAATTGCCGAAGCTTTGGGAAAGCGGTTTGCAGCCAATATCTTCGAAAGCTACTCCGGGGGAACCGAAACCAAGCCACAAATCAACCAAGATGCGGTGCGTTTGATGAAAGAAATCTATGAAATCGATATGGAAGCCACTCAAACCTCGAAGCTTCTCACCGAATTGCCCGAATGTGATATCGTCATTAAAATGGGATGCAACGTGTATTGCCCGTTTTTCCCTGCCGGTTATGAGGAAAACTGGGGATTGGAAGATCCCACAGGGAAAAGCGACGAGGAGTTCAAAATCATTATTGAGGTGATTGAACGTAATATAAAAAACTTGGCAGAGCGTATCCGGACCGACGAAATCGTCTATGAGGAGTGGTAACCCGTGGTTTACTGACATATGTCAAAAATACAATAAATCATTGTTACGATAATCACAAATAGTTGTCTTTTTGTGAAAATAGTAGTATTTTAGCCAAGAGTTACCAGAAAAACGATATTTTACTTCGAGAAAAAATTTACAAATAACTTGCCAAAAGTTAGCTTGCGTGCTATAATAAGAACGTTGTTTGAGCCACAAAATTTATTGGAGGGACAAAAATGAAAAAGACTTTATCTATCGTTTTGGTTCTGGTCATGGCGATTGGCTTATTTGCTGGTTGTAACCAAACCCCGGCACCAACCCCGACTCCGACCCCTGCACCGACTCCTACCATCGTGAAATTAGGCCTTGGTTCTGTTCTGTCCATCGCCAAATCCAAAGATGCTGCTGAGGGCGTCACGGCTGTTGGTCAAGCCGATGTCACCATTGCTGCTGTCGGTTTCGACAAAGATGGCAAGATTCTCAGTGTCGACATCGACACCGCCCAAACCAAAATCGCGTTTGATGCTGCCTTAGCTGTCACATCTGATGTTGCTGCCGAAGTCAAATCTAAAACCGATTTGGGTGCAGATTATGGCATGAAGAAAGCTTCCGGCATTCAAAAAGAATGGAACGAACAAATGGCTGCGATTGAAGCTTGGATGATTGGCAAAACCATCGAACAAGTCAAAGCGATGCCTGTAGACAAAGATGGATATCCAACCGACAAAGATATGGTTGCTAAAGTAACCATGAACGTTACCGGTTATATTCAAGCCGTTGAACAAGCTTGGACCGATGCCATTGAAGTAAAAGATGGCGTTAAAGCGGGTTTGGGCGTTAAAACCTTAATCAACAAGTCCAAAGGCTATTCCATGGTAGATGGAAAAGAAACCCTTCCCTTAGCCCAAGCTGACACCTATGTAGCTGCTGTAGCCACAGATAAAGATGGCAAAGTTGTCGGAGTTGTGATTGATACCGCTCAAGTCAAAATCAAATTTGACGCCAAAGGCGTTGTCACCAACAGAGAAGACGAACTGAAGACCAAACAAGAACTCAAAGAAGCGTATAACATGAAGAAGTCTTCTGGCATCTCCAAAGAATGGTATGAGCAAGCCAATGCCTTAGCAAAATGGATGGTTGGCAAAACTGCAGATCAAATCAGCAAATTTGCTGTTGACGAAAAAGGCTATCCGACCGATAAAGATGTCCTAGCTTCTGTTACTGTTAACGTAACCGAGTACTTAGCTGTTGTCGCTGAAGCGTTCACCGTGGCAAAATAACAAACAACAACAAAAATTTCCCTCCCTCATTTGAGGGAGGGTTTTTGTATGGAAAGACGAAATTAACCATAGTGATTATTTTTGATTGGGAGCCGTGCAAATGAAATACAGCAATAAATATGGGAAAAGACTCTTATTACTAATGCTATCCATCATTCTACTAACCTCTTGTCAGATACAACCCAAACGAACCCGTTACAGCCATGTTTTCGATGGTGCATTTGATACCAGTTTTCAATTGATTGCCTATACCGAGAACCAAAAACAATTTGACGAAATGTCGACTTACGTGCAGAAGCGCATGGAGCAGTTACACCGCTTATTTGACAAATACCATTCTTATAAAGACTTAGTCAACCTGCGTACGGTTAATGAGAAAGCAGGAGCAGAACCTCAGGTTGTCGATAAAGTATTGTACGATATGCTACACTTTGCTGTGGACATGAACCAGCAAACCAGTGGGAAAACCAATATTGCCTTTGGAGCCGTCTTGGAGATATGGTCTGAATATCGTAACCAAGGAATCGATGATCCCGATAACGCCAGCTTACCCCCTTTGGAGGAGTTGCAGAAAGCAGCAGAACATACAAACATTTCCCATCTTGTACTAGATCAGGATACTTTGACCGTCTCTTTCTTAGATCCACAGTTAAAACTCGATGTAGGTGCGGTTGCCAAAGGGTATGCGACAGAGCTTGTGGTACAAGAATTACTCACCAAAGGGTATGATTCATTTATCATCAGCTCTGGTGGAAACATTCGGGCTGTGGGAAAACCTTATGAGAAGGACCGTAGCAAGTGGGGGGTTGGTCTGCAAGACCCCAATCGTTATGTATTTGGGGATGATAACACTCTCGATACGGTCTATGTGAATGACATGTCTGTGGTAAGCTCAGGGGATTATCAGCGCTATTATTATGTAGAAGACCAGCGCATTCATCATCTTATCGACCCGGCTACGTTATATCCTGCAAACTATTATCGCGCGGTCAATGTACTAAATGTAAATTCAGGGAAAGCCGATTTCTACTCGACGGAGGTCTTCTTACTACCCTATGAGGAAAGTCGTGCCTTTGTCGAAGCGACTCCCGGGCTGGAGGCTCAATGGATTTTCGACGACGGTCGCATTGAAATGACCAAAGGTTTTGCTGCACTAGCCAAGAGTCAAGGTGCAGTGCCCAATTAAGAGTTGAAAGGAGAATACCATGAAAACCATTCATTTAGTTGCTCTAAATGGTAGTTTGCGTCAGAATTCCTTTAACAAGATGGCAGTGCGCTACTTGCAAACCCAACTACCTGCGCAGGTAAACTTAGAACTTTTGGACTTAACAGAGATTCCTTTCTTTAATGAAGATGTCGAAGCAGAAGGGTTGCCACCTGTAGTGGTTCAACTCAAAGAAAAAATCGCCGCAGCCGATGGCATTATTTTAGCCACACCGGAATATAATTACTCCATTCCTCCGGTCTTAAAGAACGCTCTCGACTGGATTTCTCGAGGGAAGAAAGTCATCACCCGTAAACCTACTGCCATTTTAAGTGCTTCCATCGGTATGTTTGGTGGTGCTAGAGTACAATATCACTTACGCCAAGTAACGACCGCACTGGATATGAACGTATTAAACAAACCAGAAGTCTTTATCACCAACGCGGGCAGCAAGTTCGATGGAGAAGGGAACCTCACCGATGAACGCACCCAAGCCGCTCTAAAGAAATTATTGGATGCATTGCTGGAAATCATACCATAGTTTGAAGGAAATAATTGTTTTTTAGAGAACTCTAAAGCAGAACTTCAAATTAGAAGCAAAAAACGCTGATGGAGGACACACGATGGATAAGAACTCAGGGGCTACCTTAAAGATGGTTACTACCGTGACGTTTTTAGTGATGATTGTCGCCAATGCCTTAGCCAATATTTTACCTCTCAATGGAATTACAACCGGGGAGGTGTCAGACTCCTACCCAAACTTGTTTGCTCCTGCTGGAATCACCTTTAGCATTTGGGGTGTCATATACTTGCTTTTGGCAGGATACATCCTATACCAACATGGAGTGTTCCAAAAGAACCCTAAACATGAGAAAATGATACGCAGAATCAGTGTGCTTTTTTCCATATCATCCTTGGCCAATTCCATATGGATTTTTGCGTGGCATTATCGCCTGATTCCCCTTACCATGATCCTCATGTTAGTCATCTTATTGTGCTTGATTATTATCAATCAAATGACGTACAAAGAGAAATTTACGCTCTTGGAAAAAGTGTTCATTAAAGTACCGTTTTCCGTATATTTTGGCTGGATTACCATAGCCACCATTGCGAATCTCACAACCCTTTTGGTCGACATCCAATGGAACCGATTTGGTTTGTCGGAACCGATTTGGATGATTCTTACACTCGCCTCGGGTGTTCTCATTGGTGGAGCAACCCTGCTTAAGCACCGCAACATGCCATATGGCTTGGTTTTAATCTGGGCCTATGGGGGTATCTGGTTAAAACACACCTCGGAAACCGGATTCAAAGGACAATACTTTAGTGTCATAGCAGCGACCCTGATTAGCTTATGCTTATTCTTAATTGCCGAGATTTATTTAGTGATACCCAAACGAGAGAAACCGCTCATCAAATAAGACGTTGAAGTAAACGAAAGTCCTCCCCTTACGGGGGGGATTTTCTTTTATCATGGGTTTTTTGGTCGTTCCTTCGCTGTTTTTCAACGAATCCTCCGTTTTGGTATGGGAAGGCAGGAATTGCAGAGGCAAAAGCGAAAGATAGGGTTATAAACCAACTTGAGAGGAATGAAACGCCTTGGATATGCCTTTGACCATCGGAAATTGGCTACTGGCTATAGCCCCGGTATTGGTATTGATTAGCGGAATTTTATTTTTCAAATGGGAAGCATCGAAGGTCGGTGCGGTTTCATGGGTTGTCGCTTTAGGCATCGCATATGTATTTTTTGGAACCGATTTCCGCCTCATGGCATTAGCCAACAGCAAAGGTTTAAGCCTTAGCTTATATGTGCTCCTCATCATTTGGGGGGCTGTATTTCTGTATAACATAGCCGATGGGGCGGGGGCTATAAAGGTTATTGGCAAGACCATGACCGGGGTCTCAGAGAACCGGCGCATCATGATTCTGCTCTTAGCCTGGTGTTTCGCCTCTATGCTACAAGGATTGGCTGGATTTGGTATTCCGGTGGCTGTGGTCGCCCCCATTATGGTAGTAATGGGTTTCGAACCCTTGGTAGCGGTGGCATCCTGCTTGATTGGGCATTCTTGGTCCATTTCCTTTGGTTCCATGGGCTCTTCATATAACTCCATACAACTCGTCACCGGCATTCCAGGGGAAATCATTGGTCCATGGATGGCGATCATCTTCAGTGTGGGCATTTTTGCTACCGGTTTTGGTGTGGCTCATATCTATGGTGGCTGGGATGCGGTGAAGAAGAGTGTACCACAAATCCTAACAGCAGGATCTGCCATGTCATTTGTCTTATGGTTCATGAACATCATCGGAACGGCACAATTAGCTTCCCTCATGGCAGCGGGTGCCGGTTGCTTGGTGATGATTCTTTGGGCTGTAGCAGAGAAGAGGAAAGAAAAAAAGCCCAGTGAAATCAAGCAAGATTCCAACACCATGGGCTTTCATATTGCCTTTGCTCCTTACTATACCTTGATTTTGGTTTCGATTTTAACTCAGATCAAACCCATTAAAAGTGCACTCAGTTCGTATCACTGGGGGTTAAACTACCCAGAGCTGCAAACCACCTTTGGCTATGTGGTTGCTGCGGTGAGTAAATACTCCAAGATACAGTTCTTTTCGCATCCGGCCCCCATCCTCTTGCTTTCTTCCCTCGTGGGATAT
>CALCNS010000115.1 GCA_937897315.1 uncultured Bacillota bacterium | reverse complement strand
CTTACCATTTTCACCCTCTATCATACCGGTCAGCATGCCGTCTTTGCCTAGCTGTAAACCGTGAATATCGGTAATCCAACCCACGGCGTCTTCGATTTTCTGCATGAGTTCTTGGCGACATTTTTGAACATGCTGCTCCATATATGCTTCAATTTTGCTTGGAATCTCGGGTCTTGCTGTGTGAATCAGCTCCATGACAAACGGGTTGGGAGCGTGAGTTCGACAATACTCTTCATATATGGCATGACTTTTTTGTAGGTCTGTTTCCACCGATTCGCTAAAATCACTTTCACTTTCCAATAAGCTTTCTGCAAACTTCAAGTATTTCTCCTGTTCCACTCGTTTGCATTCTTGTAGAAAAGCCGCAATCGCCTCACTACCACAAGGACAATTATCCACACGCATGGGAATTGGCATTTATATCACTCCTTTCAGATATTGTATCTCCACCTTTATGTGTTTTGCCGTTTCATACATTCGTTTATTACTATTTACGACTTAATTATATCATACCGGTAGGGTTTGTCAAGAAATCCATCCACAGTGTTATCCACACCTTCTTTTCTATTCATATGTTCCGGCTGCAAAATTGGTGGTTTGCAGGCTTAAAATTATTAAAAGCAAAGAAAAAAACTGCCCGGTTTAGGCTTTGTTCGACAGATCCATCTCGTTTTTGGCTGTTTTGTCTTGTCAAGTCCGGGTAAAAATACAAAGAAACTACCTGGTTTATTCACACGATGTGGGTAAAATGTGGATAAGTCCAGTTACACCCCTGGTCAATACCGACTCTTATTCACAAAAACATGTGGATAACTTGTGTATATGTCGTGGATAACCCCCTTTTCCATGGGGATAAGCAGTGAATACGTTACAGAAGCATATGTAGAATACTTCGACCTGTCTTATGAAGAGAAAATGCTTCGTACTAAAACTTACACAGAAAAGACAAAAAGAAATTCCCAATGCCGAACATTCTCTTGCACCAGAGAATCGTCATTCGGATTGGGAAAGGAATATGTGTTCTACCTACATTTATCATGCAATAATGTAGGACTACTTTTTTCTTAAGAACATATCATACAAAACATCCTTTATAAGTTGAAACCTCTTCGGGTGCTTCTCCTCTGCGAGCCCAATGTATTACAGTCAAATACGGGGCGAGTTGTTCTCTCAGAACTCCCATATTATGTATATACAAGTTCGCTAAGTTCTCTCGAAACTGTTTGATTTCCGCACTCTCAGAGTTCGAATCTGGCATTGCTGTATATTGAACCAAATAAACCGTTCGGGCAATGTCGTACAATATAGGACCACGACAAACATTCATAAAGTCGAGAACGACACTCTTTTCCTCATGAATCAAAACATTACCCGGATGAAAATCCCCATGGCAGAGATGGCTTTCATCCGGCAACTCGTTTAGATGTTGCAAAGCACGGTTCCGTTCATGGGGGCTCAACGACGTAGCCTTGCTAATTCCCCAGTGTAAGAATTCTTTATACGATGGCAATTCGGCTACAGTATTCTGTAAGATGAAGGTGTGCAAAGTCGCTAATCGATTGGCGCATTGCTCCACATTCATAGTGCGAAGCACCCATGTCAATAAGGACTCCCCTATAATATGCTCGTAAACGATGCCCCAACGGCTTTCCCACAAGACCATCTCATATGCCTTTGGTTTGGGAAAGTCCAATGGATTTAGCAACTGAGCCAATCGGAACTCCCGTTCCACCGCTGTCTTAGGATAATCTGCCACGAAAAGCTTAATGACCTGTCCCGAATCCCAAGTATATACGTCAGCAGTTCTGCCACTACCGATAAGAACTTGTTCTCCCATTCCTATCACCTACGCAAGAACTTCGTCGAGCAGTTCTTCTCCTTTAGCGAAGCGAACCGCGTTATCGACGACTTCTTGAATTTCACGACGTTTGCCTTCAATGCTCATATCGGCTGCATGAGGGGTAATGACCACGTTCTCCAGGGAAAAGAGTTCCTGCATGAGCGGGTTGTCTAGGCCCCCGGTGGCACGCACTTCCAACTCGTGCTCCAATACATCGATACCGGCACCCCAAATCCATCCTTCTTTTAAGGCGGTAAGTAAATCTTGGTCGACGGCAA
>CALCNS010000114.1 GCA_937897315.1 uncultured Bacillota bacterium | reverse complement strand
GGCAGTCCACCAACCCCGGGTTGGGTGTCAATTGTGCTTCGCTTTGTAATGCCCAACACCCCAGGGCTGCAATATCCTCTGCACTCCGTTGCCTAAATGGATGTGGCATGTTCCTTCCTCCTTGCCTTGGTTCGTATCCTCATTGTCTCTTCAGACTCTGCATATACAAAAACGTGCTTGTCGGTATGAGTTCTTGAATCTCTCTCCAACGCTCATCCTTTCGGTAACGTCGAACCCGACTGGCAGAAATCGGCTCTCCTTGATACTCCTTCCGCGGAATTACTCGTACTTCTAGACCATAGCAAGGTAGAAACCTCTTCATGGCTTCCACATATTGTTCCGTTAACATGTCTAAAGGTTCTTCGCCTGCAAAACGTATGCTGCACTGCAAAGCCGGTGCCACATAGCGACCAAACAAGCGCACATCCAATTCGGCTTGCACGCTGGCCGCTTCGCCAGGGTTCTTTAAAAAGTAATCCGGAAAAACCCCTGCCGAAATCAAATACGGTCCTCCTGCGTGAACATACACTTCATGCAAATGTGACACTCCCTGTGTAACCATAGCTAACCGATCGGAAAAGCTAAATTCAGAGGCTTCGGTCTCTACCAAAAAAATGTGTAGGCGGTCACATTGTGCTTTCGCTGTCTCCACCAAATATAAATGTCCTAATGTAAAGGGATTGGCATTCATGACGATAGCACCGGAAACGCCATTCGACAAAGCATACGGCTTCAGCTTGTCACAAAAGCGCGTCATACCAAACGGTTTATTCTCACAAAACAAAACCGATTCGGTTTCCAAGAGAGCATAAAACCCTAGGCCTTCCAATATGGATCGGTTCTCCGGCTTGGTGAAAACAAACAAACGCTCCGCTCCTTGCATGACCAATTGCTCCCTCAAGTGATCCACCAGCCGATTCATGAAACCATACCCCTGCGCTTCTTGCAACACCGCTAAATTCATCAAAGTATTCGCCCGGTAACCTCCTAAGGCAACCAACTCATCGCCAATAAACAACCCGGCACAATAATCTAAGAGAGCCAAAGATAACCCTTGCCCCTTAACAAATTCTTCGACCTGATGACGGATTTCCGGTAAGGACAAGGGCAAGCTACGCAGTTCAGCAGGATTTCCCGTTTCCCATGCTCTTCGTTCCGGCATACTCGTCATCCTTTCCTTGTTGCCAATCGTCTATGATTCGCAGAATCTCTTTTTCTAACTCCTCAAGAGAATGCCGCTTGCTTCGTGCACACTCAGCGCCCGAGGACGAACACGACAAGCACCGACGAGCAGGCCATCCCATTTGCTCCCGGCTAAGCGGGCCTTGACAGGGGTCCCATACATCAAAATCCCACAAGCGCCCCAAGGGGTGGTTCTCTTCCCACTCCACTAATTGCTGTTTCAGCGCAATTGCATCCTGGTTTATCACCCAAAAGCCTTCCCACCCGGTATGGAGCAATCGCTCTTCTTCATATAAACAGATATCCTTCCACTCCTGCATCTGTCGTTGACCTTCGCGAAACACAAGAGAAGACGCAGCCGTCACTTTTTGTATTCCGGGTTGATTCACCATGAGACAAACCACCGGTTTGCCAAATCGTTCTAACAAATGCTCTCGGTGTTGCTGTCGCTGCTCTCGTGATTGCAGTAATTCGCCTAAGCTTATCACACGAGATGGCTTATTCATGACCCATTTCCCTTATGGTGTCCAGCAACGTGCCATCGGGTGCTAAAACATGAGCGATGACCTTTGATCCAAAGGGTAACGGCTCCGGTTTTCCAGCATTCGATTCTGCTAACAATCTCAGCTCGTGTGCTCCTGTCAACGAAATCCCGGCACGTTCTAATCGAGCTGCAACTTCCGGTCTTGTGGGATTGACCGCCACACCGCGGTCGGTCACCAAAACATCGACATACTTACCCGCAGTGCAAAGGGTCGTTACACGTTCCACCACACAGGGAATCCTACCTCGCAACAAAGGTGTTACCACCACGGTCAATGCTGCTCCAGAAGCCGTGTCGGGATGTCCGCCCACTGCGCCACGAATAACCCCATCGGAACCGGTCAGCACGTTGACGTTGAAGTTTTCATCCAACTCTAATGCAGATAAAACCACCACATCTAACTGATGAATCAGCGAACCTGCATTATAGGGGTTGGCATATTGATTGCCGTCGACTTCGTAATGATGAGGATTTCTTGCCAGGGAGCGTGCCGCGTCCAAATCGAAGTCCTGCACGTCCATCAACTTCTCAATATAACCCTCTTCATGCAACTGCACCATGGCTGCCGTGATTCCTCCCAGCGCATATCGTGCGCGAACCCCTCCTGCGAGCATTGCTTCACGCAAAAAACGCGTCACGGCTAACGATGCACCCCCGGTTCCGGTTTGCAGTGAAAAGCCGTTGTAAAAAATCCCGAATGACGTATCACCTGGGCTGCTTTGCTGGCGATGAGTAAATCACGAGGATCTTGGCTGTAGCGGGTGGCTCCGGCCGAAATCTTTTTGGAATCCCCAATGGACTCCACCAAAACCACTAAGTCTACATCGCTTTCACTAATTCCCTTACCCACACAAGGATAGGGCAACAGGCAATTGGTGATGATGACCGTCTTACTCGCATAACGTGCATCGACTTTCGCATAACCCAAACTGCCGCACAAAGAAGGAGAAATCCCTTCCGGCAGGGGGCCGTCATAAGTGCCAGCAGCATTACCAAATGCATCGGCTACAGAAGCCCCTAAAAAGGCGACATCAATCTGCAACTGCCCGTTGGCTATGGCTGCCGCTCGGCCGCCATGGCTACGAAAAACCATGGGGGTTGGCAATACGCCGGCCGAAATCGCTTCCGCAAGCACACCCCGGCAACCGGAGCTTTCCAAAGCGGTGACCACTCCGCTTTGAATATGCTTCAACAAGGGGGCATGGACATCGCTTAAAGAAGAGGAGGCTACCTTTAAATTGCGAAATCCCATATGAGCAATCACGTCCATGACTTGGTTTAGGACCTGATCGCCATTGCGGAAATGGTGATGAAACGAAATCGTCATACCATCTTGTAAACCACTGCGACGAATCGCTTCTTCCAAGGATGTGACTAACTTTGGAGAACGGATTTCTCGCTCCGAAAAAGGAGTAGTTTGTTTCATGACCGTCCCTCCTTGTTCTCTACGATCCCCATCGCTTCCGCCAATTGTAAAGTTCGTTGAGCTCGAAGGACGACCGGGCGATCGATCATTTTGCCATCGACGGCGACCACACCACTGCCTCTACGTTCTGCTTCTTGTAAAGCGGTAATAAGGCGTTGCGCTTGCCGAATCTCCTCTTCAGTGGGAGCAAAGACACGATGAACCGGCTCGATTTGCCGCGGATGAATCACCGACTTTCCGGTAAAGCCCAACGCTTTGATTTTTGTTGTTTCCGCAACGAGACCACCTTCATCGGCGACATTGCTGAAGACGGTATCAAAC
>CALCNS010000113.1 GCA_937897315.1 uncultured Bacillota bacterium | reverse complement strand
TCGTAGAAGTCGATGCTCACAATGTAGTAACCTACTTCGAAGCCCCCTCAAAACAAGAATTTGCAGCGTACACTCTTCGTCCAAAAATCAACCGCCTACGACAAACGTTTCTGACGGATTTTCCGATACTGAAGAAAAAACCCTATGAAGTGTCTTTTGAAGGCGTGTTGGAAGCCTATGAAAAGCAGACACTACAACAACTTCACCAAGAGAAAAGCTTACGTACTTCCTCCGGTGAACTTGCAGCACAGCAATGTTTAAAAACATTCCTAGACAGCAAAATTCAACAATATGCTCAGAGGAATGACCCCAATCTCGATGTCTGTTCGGGCTTGTCTCCCTACCTGCATTTTGGTCAAATCAGTGCGCAACGAGTGGCATGGGAGGTCCTACAACATTCAACATCGGCAGAGGATTTCTTAGAAGAACTGATTGTTCGCCGAGAATTATCGGACAATTATTGTTACTACAATCATGACTATGATAATTCTTTCGGTTTTCCGGATTGGGCAAAGAAGACACTGAATGAGCATCGTAAGGATACTCGTGCTTATCTGTATTCCTTAGATATCTTAGAAAATGCCAATACACATGACAGTTTATGGAATGCTGCTCAACTGGAAATGAATAAAACAGGAAAAATGCATGGATATATGCGTATGTATTGGGCTAAGAAAATTCTTGAGTGGAGTGAGAGCGCCGAAATCGCACAGGCTCATGCTATCTATTTAAACGACACCTACTCATTAGATGGTCGCGACCCCAATGGATATACCGGTATTGCCTGGTCCATAGGTGGTGTACACGATAGGGCGTGGGGAGAGAGAGCTATATTTGGGAAAATACGTTATATGTCGTTGGAAGGGTGTAAACGCAAGTTTAATACGGAACAGTACATTCAACGTGCGAATTCATTGTAACAAAATCAGAGTTATGGAAAAAGAAGGAATACGTCGCTAGGTTACAAAACTGTATATGAATCCAGAGGAAACGTAAAGGGTGGTGAGAGCGATGAAACGACGGAAACATCATGTAGCAAAAGTAGTGCTTTGCGCGCTCGTTTTATTCGCAACCGTTTTATCACCTTTTGAAGTGTTAGCACAAACGGGTCAAGATAAGAAAATCTACTTCAGTGCATCTGAATACGATTACCCACCTTTTTCTGTGGTGACCGAGGGGAAAGCGGATGGGTTTTCTGTGGAATTACTGAAAGCGGTTGCCAATGAGATGGGTTTAGAGATTCAATTTAAGGTAGATCAATGGGATACCATCAAAAAAGAGCTCGAACTGGGGCAACTGGATGTATTGCCTTTAGTAGGTTACTCCATAGAACGAGAAGACTATTTTGATTTCACGGTTCCGTATATCGTTATGCGTGGGAACATCTTTGTTCGAAAGGGCTACACAGAAATTAAATCGGAAGAGGATTTGTTTGGTAAAGAGATCATCGTCATGCAGGGGGATAATGCCCAGGAGTATGCTCAAAGAATGCAATTTACCGATTCTTTGATTCCTGTCCCCACCTATGCCGATGCCTTTCAATTATTGTCATCCGGTAAACACGACGCGGTTTTAGCACAGAGTTTAGTCGGCGAAAAGTTAATCAACGATTTGAAGATTACCAACGTAGAAGCGGTCACTCGCTTGTCCGATAATGGAATCGATCGTATTAAAGTGGCTTTGCAAGGTTTTGAGCAAAAGTTTAGTTTTGCTGTGAAAGAGGGAGACAAAGAGTTACTGGCATTGCTGAACGAGGGATTAGCGGTGGTTGCGGAAAATGGAACCTATGAAGCATTGTATACCAAATGGTTTCCATTTTTGGTTAACTCTACTCCGGATTACCGAAAAATGTCCCTTTATTTTCTGGGGACGCTCCTTGGTATTGTGATGCTTCTTTTGTTTGTTTCCAATCGAATGATTAACAAAGAGGTGAAACGTCAAACAGCAGAATTGGAGAACAATCTTGTACGCAACACCATTATGTTCCATGTGATGAGCCGGGAGGAAGGCTCTGTTTCCGATTGGCTCGATTTTGTGTTGAATGAAATCATTCGCATGACGGGGAGCCAATTTGGCTACATTTACTTATATAACGAAGAAAAAGAAGAATTAACCATCAACTCTTGGTCGAAAGAGGTCATGGACGAGTGTTTGGTCGCAGAGAAGCAGACCGTGTATCAACTAGAGAGAACCGGAATCTGGGGAGAAGTCATTCGTCAGAGAAAACCCTTCCTCATTAACGACTTTCAAGCAAATCATCCTTTAAAGAAAGGATATCCAGAGGGCCATGTTCCGCTAAAACGCTGGTTGGCCATTCCTGTATTTGAAGACAATCGTATTGTAGCGACCCTTGGGTTGGCGAACAAAAAAGATGCTTATGATGACAACGACATCTACCAGGTTACTTCCCTCATGAGTGGGGTGTGGAACCGAATTGAACGGGCGAGATACAGAGATCAGCTGGAAATTGAGAAGAATCGCTATCTCTCAACCCTTGTTTCCATTGGAGATGGAGTCATGGTAGTGGGGATGAATGAGAGAATAGAGATGATCAACAAGGCCTGTGCAGAAATGACGGGTTGGTCAGAAAAAGAAGCCAAAGGGGTGTACTACAAAGATGTTTTCCGATTATCGCATGAGGATCATCTAGTAGAGATACGAGATCCGGTAGCAGAAGTTTTTCGTACTCATATCACTCATGAGCTAAGCAATCATGCCGTGCTGACTTCACTAAACGGAAGTGCGTATCTCATTGAAGACAGTGCCTCGCCCATAAAGAACAGCCAAGGGGAAATGTCTGGGGTGGTCTTGGTCTTTAGAGATGCCACACAAAAAATGACCCAAAGGAAAGAAATCGAGTACTTGAGCTTCCACGATTCCTTGACCGGCTTATATAACCGTAGATTCTTCGAAGAAGAAATGAAGCGACTCGATACACCCGATCATTATCCGTTGACCATAGTCATGGCAGATCTCAATGGCCTAAAACTCACCAATGATGCTTTTGGACACTACGAGGGCGACAAATTACTCAAATTAGCGGCCAATCTGCTCACTTCACATGTTTCCGGAAAGGGGATTGTTTCTCGTTGGGGAGGAGATGAGTTTGCCCTCATTTTGCCCAACACGACTTCGGAAGAAGCAGAAGAAAAGGTGCAACGAATCACAAAAGATGCCAACGATTTGAAAACCGATAAACTTATTTTTTCCATTGCATTTGGTTGGGAAACGAAAGAACATCCTCATCTCGAATTAGAACAGGTGTTTAAACGAGCCGAAGAGTATATGTATAAGAGAAAAGTCAGCGAAAGCCAAGGTGTTCGCGGGTTGACCATTAAGACGATTATCAACACCCTTTTTGAGAAAAGCTCACGAGAAGAAAGACACTCCCAAAGAGTCAAAGATCTTGCTGTAAAAATTGCCAAAGCGTTGGATTTGTCGCAACACAAAGTAGACGACATCGCGACATTGGGATTGCTACATGACATTGGGAAAATTATTATATCCAGCGACATCCTAGAAAAGCCTGGACGCTTGACCGAAGAGGAGTACGAGCAAATCAAACGTCATCCCGCCATAGGGTATCGTATGTTAAGTGCTACTAATGAGTTTGCCGGTATTGCCGATGGGGTATTGAGCCACCATGAGCGCTGGGATGGCAAGGGATACCCGAAAGGAATTCGTGGAGAAGAGATTCCACTGGATGCTCGAATTATTGCGATATCAGACGCGTTCGATGCCATGACCTCCTCAAGACCCTACAGAAAAGAAGTCATGTCTGTAGAACGAGCCAAACAAGAATTGATGAATGCGGCTGGAACGCAATTTGACCCGGAAATCATTCGAATCATCATTAGAGACAATGTCATATAAAAAAATAGCGAAGGCCTTTTTGGGCTCTTCGCTACTTTTTATGTGGTTTGATGGAAGGGAAATTCGGTTTCAATGAGAATATGATACAGGTACCATGCTGAAGGAGAAGTAGAATGCAACCGTTACCAACTATTCCAATTTTATTTAATCAAGTCCGCATCCATGCTTCCAAAGACGATTTAGATGTGATTGAGCAAATTGCCGCGGTAGAGGCTTCCTTAAAGAACTTAGGGTATCTACCACATCGATTGATGATTCAACCCACATCCGATCACTGGATAGATTCTCTTCACCACTTGCAGCCACCGTTTATTTTCAACTTAGTGGAGAGCGAATTTGGAAAAGGTCAAGAGTATCATCTCATTCCAAGTGTATTAGAAAGCCATCTGTTTAAGTACACAGGCAATTCCGCTGAAGTATTGAGGATCACTACAAATAAAGTGCTAACCAAAGAAAAACTCATCGCCATTGGTGTTCCAACACCACCCTGGATGACCACTCAAGATTATGTACATTGGAGTCCCCACCCCTTATATATCGTGAAACCCATCTATGAAGACGCATCGATAGGGATTCATCAAGATTCCATTGTAGGAGGAGAGTCGTGTATCTCGTTGCGTGAGTGCATTGAAAAAAGAAACGCATCGACAAACATGGAATTTTTTGCTGAGAAATACATAAGTGGTAGAGAAATTGGCATTTCCATGCTCGGTGATTCCGGGAATCCGGTCGTGCTACCTGCCGGAGAGATTCGGTTTTTGGGGTACCGGGATCAAGGGAAGTTCGAACTGTTAGATTATAATGCAAAATGGGATGAAGGTAGTTATGAGTTTCAGCATTCGATTTCTGCCTTTGAATTTGACCACAAAGATCAGGGCTTGTTACATCAGCTTGCTGAATTGTCCATCCGTTGTTGGAAGGCATTTGGGTTAAAGGGTTATGCTCGCTTGGATTATCGTATTGACGAAAACGGAAATCCCTGGTTACTGGAGATCAACGCAAATCCTTGTATATCCCCTCGGGAAAGCGGCTTTATTGCGGCTGCCGAACAGGCGGGATTCAGTTATACAGAAGTCATTCGCAGAATAATTGCAGAAGCATAATGTATTTGGAGGGTTTGCTTTGTCGATTTATATAAAGCACATGGAAGGCAAGGGTAAAGGGGTTTTTACAGACGAACGGATTCCGGAACATCAAATCATTGAGATTGCCCCGGTTCTTGTCTTTGACGAAACAGAGTGGAAGTGTATTGGCTCGACTCTGTTGGGAGAGTATTGTTATTTGTGGGGAAGCGAATTTCTAACCGGAGCGATCGCACTGGGCTATGGTTCGTTATATAATCATTCTTATCAACCCAATGCGAAGTTCGTGCGATTCCCTGAACAACAAGAGATTCACTTTATCGCGCTGAGAGAGATTCAAGAAGGTGAGGAAATCACAATTAATTACAATGGGGAGAACATCTATGATCCAGTATGGTTCGAAGTCGTGGAGTAAACCTTTGGTGGTGATCCTTCACAATGAAATTACAAAGGAATCACCGGAAGATGTCATAGATAACTATTCTCAAGCGGTTTGGATAGCGGAAGAATTAAAAGAAATGCAATATAAGGTTCTAACTCTACCTTTTCAACTATCGAGCATAGAAACCATTCATCGGCATTTTGTAGAGAATCCCAACCTAAAAGTGGTGAACCTTGTGGATTCTGAACCCAATCATAAGGATTTGGTTTTTCGAGTCGCTCGTATCTTAGAGACCTATCGGTTGCCGTTTAGTGGGTGTTCCTCTGCTTCTCTAGAGTTGACTACCCATAAGGTTCAAACAAAGTTGCTACTAGAAGCCCGTGGTGTTAGAACCTCCCCATGGATTGCAGAGGAAGATTGGACCAGATTTATACCGAACCAGAAATACATTGTGAAAGCCACAAGTGAAGATGCTTCCATTGGCTTACAGGATGATTCGGTTTTGCTTGTACATTCCCAAGTGGAGCTCCAAGAGCGAATGAAAAGTATTGAGGAGAAAACGTCTCTGGATTTGTTTGCAGAGCACTTCATTGAAGGAAGAGAGTTCAATGTGTGTATTTTTGGTCCCAAAGATAACCCTACTGTTCTTCCTCCTTACGAATGGGTATTTGAAGGTTTTGAGCAAAGGCATAAAGAGAAAATCATCAATTATGATGCCAAGTGGACAGAGAACACGTTTGAATATGAGCATGTGAAAGAAAGTTATGACTTCGTAGATACCGATGCCAATCTGGTAGAGGAATTGCAGAAAATGGCTTTACAATGCTGGGAAATATGTGGCTTGAATGGCTTAGGTCGCATAGATTTCCGAGTAGATCGTTGGGGAACTGTATGGGTATTGGAGGTCAATGCGAATCCTAGTTTCTACGGGTTTCATAACATTGCACGAAAATGGGGTTTGAATTTCAAAGATATACTACTTGCCATGTTGGAGGTACGTGATGAATAATCAGGAATTGCGGTTCGAATATGGTCTTCAACCGGGGGATGATCGGGTTATACGACGTATCACTTCGGATACGGGAGCTTTTTATGATCACGAGGTGCAAATCGCAGAAGAGCTGGCACAAGAACATTTGTTAAAAGGAGCAAGCACAAGTGGGTATCATTTTGTGGCTTGTTATATGCAAAATCAAATCGTTGGTTATACTTGTTATGGGGAAATTCCATGCACTAGAAATCGCTATGATTTATATTGGATTGTTGTGGATCCAAAGTATTCCCGAAGAGAAATAGGGAGCCAATTAATCCATTTGACAGAAAATCAAATTCTGCGTCAAAAAGGCGAAAAAATTTATATTGAAACATCATCAAGAGAACCGTACCTTGCCGCTCGCAAATTTTATTTCAAACACGGGTATCGTGAAGTCGCTATTTT
>CALCNS010000112.1 GCA_937897315.1 uncultured Bacillota bacterium | reverse complement strand
CGTGCCGTGTAATCCTTATTTTATTTCAGTGTCCTCTTGACGGGTAGCAGTTCATTTAGAGACCTGCTTTTTGTTCCATCTTATTTGATAAAGCGATCGAGAATTTCTTTCAGTTCATCTTTGGGGCGGTACCCAACAATGGCACGTGCTTCTTTTTCTTTGGTTTCCGGATTGGTGGTAATCAGCATCATGGTCGGAATGCTTTGAATTTGGAAGGACCCGGCGGTTTGTGGGTTCGCATCCACATCCAGTTTGCATACCTTCAATTTTCCATCGTATTCTTCCGCAATGGCTTCTACCACCGGTGCTACCATACGACAGGGACCACACCAAGTCGCCCAGAAATCCACAAATACAGGAAGATCCGACTGCAACGCTTCTTTTTCAAAATTGGCATCGGTTAAATTATAAATCATGTTCTTTCCCCTTTCATCTTGGGAGCTACGGGTCAACACATTGTCTAGCATAGACCACGGAATAACTCATCACCAATATCATAACGAATATCAGTGAAAAATGCAAGAGGTGCTTCTGTGACCTCGTCACTTTATGAATTTTTTATGAAATCCTTCCCTTTTTTACCGTATTGTGGTATATTACTTTTATTACAGTAAAATTCGCTCTTAAAGGAGATGACATATGCTTAAAGATATGACTCAGGGGAATCCTATGAAACTAATTTTTTCCTTTGCGATTCCCATGCTCATCGGTAACATCTTTCAACAGCTCTATAATATGGTCGATTCTGTGGTGGTTGGACGATACGTCGGAGCTAATGCCCTCGCCGCAGTAGGCTCAAGCTTCCCGATTATTATGCTGTTGATTTCCATGATAATGGGTTTGACCATGGGTGGCGGCATTATTATTTCACAGCTATATGGTGCGAAACAAATGGACAAGGTCAAAAGAGCGATCTCCACTGCTCTCATCTTTCAGGGCATCGCAGCCATTCTCGTCACCATTTTGGGTTTATCCTTGAGCCGTTGGATTTTAACCATGCTCAATACTCCCGTGGAAGTCTTTAACGACTCGGCGACTTACATGCGCATCTTTTTCAGCGGGTTAATCGCCATGTTCGCGTACAATGCCTTTTCCGGAATCCTGCGTTCCTTAGGCGATTCCAAAACTCCCTTATACTTTCTTATCGTAGCCACCTTCGTCAATATATTCCTCGATATCCTTTTTGTCGCTCAATTTGGTTGGGGAGTGGCAGGCGTGGCATGGGCTACCATCATTGCTCAAAGCGTCTCCGCCATACTATGTATTGTGTATATTTACAGAAAAGTTCCTTTGTTGGCTTTGAAACCCAGTGAATTTATCTTCGATAAGGAATTGTTTTTGACCATGGTCAAGTTGGGGATTCCCAGCTCTATCCAACAAACCCTAGCCTCTACCGGGATGATTGCCGTTCAGGGTTTGGTCAATTCCTTTGGTCCCATCACCATGGCTGCGTTCACCGCTGCCGGTCGGCTCGATTCTTTGGCCAATATGCCGGCGATGAATTTAAGCATGTCGGTCTCTACTTATACCGGACAAAATCTAGGTGCAAACCGCGTGGATCGTGTGCAAGCCGGGCTCATAGCCGCTTTGAAAATCATGGCGATTATTACCGTCACGATGTCTGTGGTGGTCTTTGTGGCAGGACCTTATTTAATTCAAGTATTCATTGACGCCTCGGAAAGTGAAGTCATTCGACAAGGTGTCGATTACATGAAGACGGTTTCTGTTTTTTACTTGGTTTTTGGTACCATGTTTATCTTCAATGGCGTCTTAAGAGGAGCCGGTGATACCACGGTTCCTATGTATGCAACCATGCTCAACTTGGCTGTGCGTGTCATCGCTGCCTACACTTTGTCCTCCACCTCCTTGGGATACCGAGGTATTTGGATGAGCTTGCCCATTGGCTGGTGTGTGGGTGCCATTATTCCCGTCTTCCGATACTTCACAGGTAAATGGAAAGACAAAGCCGTAATACGACAAAAAATGATGTCTCAACACATCGACCCGGAAATTTAGAAATTTAGCAAAAGAGCTGCTCCCCGAAAGGAGCAGCCTTTTCTATAATAGGTGTAAAAATTGACGATGAATAACCCGATAAGAGGGTTGATACAATTCCCTGTAGACAGGGCTATGACGAAGCATCGCAGACCCAGATGCTTGAAATCGCTGAATCTCCCGCTCCAAATCGCTCCACGCATAGTGGAAACAACCCTGTTTGGCGCACTGCAATAAGCAATTTAAGTCCTCTTCGATGGACGATGTTTCCTTCACTCTTTCTACTTGAGAAGATAGCAGAAAGGCTCGTTGCAACCTCTCCGGTTTCCCACCCTTGCCTTTATACGCCGAAAGATACACGCGAAAGTAGTCATTGCCTACTTCTTCCAAAAACAAATGTGAGGCATCTTTGTTTTGCTTATGCCATTCTTCCCGTAGATATCGCTCGTTCTCTGCGGGGTTGATAATCAGATGTCCTCCACCAAACTCGGCTTGATGCAGGAGCTTAAGACTGTCTTGAGGCTGCCAGCGAGGATATCTCTGATTATGGATGCATAGAATCTCCACCAGTTGTTCCGTTAACATGTCAACGAATCTCCGGCTTCAGATTTTCAAATATGAGATTATCGCAATGTGGAGTTGCCCTATCCCACTGTTCTTGATTACGAGCAGTCCAGCCCAAAACAGGCATCCCTTCCGCTCTGAGCTTGCTTAACCATTCCAGCGGCAAATCTGCAATGTGATACGCAATGAAATCCGGTTCCGTCAAGTAATTATAGGCGCAAGTCGCCAACCGATGGTTCTCTTCCGGTTCCGGATGACCACTGTTTTGAGTAGCCAGCTGACCTCGCAAGAATTGTGGAGCGACTTGCTTTAGGGTCATTAGGAAACGTGGGTCGAAAGATTCCACGACAAATTCTCCACCGTATTTCTGTTCGTAGTCTTTCATCACATTGTGAAGAGTTTGGGCTGCGAGGAGGTTATTCTCTGTCAGTTTCATCTCAATCAACAAAGGCACCCGCCCAGCGACGCAATCCAACATCTGACGGAACTCCGGAATCGTTTCCAACGTATCTTTTAAGAAATTAGAAGATAGTTGTGAGGTGGTTAGTCCCTGAATTTTTCCGGTCTGCCCGGTCATACGTTTGAGATCATCATCATGAAACACGGCAAAATGCCCATCGGATAATAAATGCAAATCGAATTCTATGGCATACCCTGCCTTCACGGCGGCAGAAAAAGCAGCCAAGGAGTTCTCGGGTTTATTGGCATCATGCAGACCACGATGAGCAATGGGTATACGATACGTCCAATGATCTTTATGAATTCTGAACGGCATCACACCACCCCCTACATTATTTGTGTATTACGGTTTCAGAAAGTGGTTTTCTCAGTTCGTGTTGCCCCGATGGCTTGGCATCCTCCGCTGGATATCCCAGGGGAAGCAGCACATATGGCTCCCACCCTGCCGGTAAATCCAACAAAGACTTCACCGCCTCGGTATCAAACCAACAAGCCCAAGTGGTTCCTAAGCCCAACTCGGTAGCCTGCAGCATGATTTGCGTGGTCACAATACTGACATCCATTTCGGTGGAGTTGCGCTGATTAAACGGATTGACCCAACCTTCGGCGGGGACACCACAAAGCAATAACACGACGGGTGCATTAAACGCATTTCGCGTCAATCCCCTTAACACCGTCAAGGCTTCTGGGCTTTGTATCACAACAATCCGATGTGGCTGCAAATTCTTGGCACTGGGTGCGGTGCGTCCGGTTTCCAAGATTTGATTCAAAACAGTCTCTTCTACCGGTTTGTCGGAAAACTTCCTCAAAGAATACCGGTCTTTGGTTAACTGGTAAAAACTCATACCCTTCGTCCTTTCCAACAAAGATTTTACTTCGCGGGAGAAGGATTCACTCCAGCCGGGATGGGACAAATATAACCCTCCGGACCGGTACGCTCTAACAATTCTGCCTTGGCTTCTTTCAGTAATTCAGGATGGAGCACTAAGTCTAAGCCAACTCCCGCCATGGCTTTCGCTGCATTTAACATACCATCGTGAGCCCAAGCCAATTTGCCTTGTGCCACTTGCTGCCAAGAGTGTCCCGGAGTGTTGAGCGCATAACAGCTGACTCTGGCTTGAACCGTGGGGGCGATCCAAGAGACATCCGATACATCCGTCGAACCGGACGAGCTCTTATCATTGGGCAAATACGGCAAAACCATGGAGGAAATCGGATGCACCATGAGTTTTGCTGCCAGCTTCTTTCCTTCTCTTTCACCATAGACATTAATCAATGCTTTTAAGGTACCGCCGCGTTCTTCATCGGTAAGAGTCTTTTGAATTTCTTCAGCGAAGCGAACTTCTTCTTCGGTGGGTCCACGCATGGGGATTTGGTTTAAATTATCGGCCATTACGCGTTCCAAAGTTTCGTTGACGATGAGATTAGAACAAGCTTTATCGACTTGGATTGTCAATTGGGTTCCGGTCATCAAAGCAGCACCTCTAGCAATATCGCAAACACGTTGATAAATATCTTGGACTAAATGGTTCTTGGGAGCACGGATTAAATACAAAACCTCCGCTTCCGGTTGAACTACATTGGGGCTCTTGCCACCGGCATTGATCAAAGCATAATGAACTCTGGCTTCGGTAATGATGTGTTCACGCAAATACTGCACTCCTACATTCATCAATTCGACGGCATCGAGAGCACTGCGTCCCAAATGAGGGCTCGCACCAGCATGAGAAGCTCTACCCACAAATTTATAATAGACCTGGATGTTGGCTAAGGATGAACCGGTCCATACGTTGGTGGTTGCGTTTCCATGCCAGGTAATCGCCACATCAATGCCATTGAAAATCCCTTCTCGTGCCATAAAGGCCTTTCCGGATCCGCCCTCTTCGCCAGGGCAACCGAAATATTTAATGGTACACTGAATGTGGTTCTCTTTTACATAATCGCGCAAAGCTACCGCTGCAGCTAAAGCACCTGCACCGAGAACATGATGGCAGCAACCATGACCATGGCCGCCTGGTACAATGGATTTTCGTTCTGCTAATCCCGCCACTTGACTTAAGCTACCCAAGGCATCGTATTCGCCTAAGAAGCCAATCACCGGGCCCCCTTCGCCCCAAGTTCCCACAAAAGCACAGGGAATCACAGAGTGCAGATCATCTACATGAAATCCCTCAGACTTTAAGGCATCACGTAAAGCTGCGGAAGATTGAATTTCCTGGAAACGGGTTTCCGGATGATCCCAAATGAAGTCACTTAGGGTAGTCCATTGCAGTCTTTTGCCCTCGATTAGATCATACAGACGCTCCTTGTTCATACCATTCACTCCTTTATTTTGGCCCTATGCGGGCAAATACGTAAAATCCTTTGAACCCTTGCATTTTTTACTCGATTTGCTATAATAAAGACAATCGCAGTTGCAGCGAATCCCTGTTCAAGTTTACTTGTCAGGCAGATGTCTGCCGACGTCTGCGAGCACAAACCGTTTGCACTGTATGGTGCGAGCAGTGGCCGAGGCCAGCTCACAGCAGGCGATGCGAGGGCTTGCGGCGGCTGTTACAGCCGCCGGAGCAATATAACCCGCCTGTAGAAGAACTCATTAGGGTTCTTCTTTTTTTATTCCACCATGAGTCCCTGTAAATCCGCTAAGAACAGCGCTTTGAATAACCGAACCATCGAGCCATGGTCTTCGGTTCCACCCAGCTCACGAATGGAATGCATTGCCAACATGGGATTACCAATATCGACCGTGGTTACACCATGAGCCGCTGCCATAATCGGCCCAATCGTGCCACCACCACGAGCATCGCTGCGGTTGACGAGGATTTGGAAGGGGATATCGTTTTTGCGGCAAAGCCACTGGAAAATCGCCGTTCCCCTGCTGGATGTTGCATAGGATTGATAATGAGCTAATTTCAAAACCGGCCCTTTATTCATATAAACGGGGTGGTTTAAGTCGCTCTTGGCAGAATATCCTGGGTGAACAGCATGAGCCATATCGGCCGAGAAGACCAAACTGTTACCGGTGGCTCGATATTGGTCTTCAATGGATAAACCTTTCTTTTCAAAAATCCGGTCCATGGCCATCATTAAGCTGTTTCCGCGAGCACCGCGAGTCGATGAAGAACCGCATTCTTCATGATCGAAAGCCACGGCTATGATGTTTTGCTCCGAATCCTCCGCAACGGCTTCCAACAAGGCCGTGAAAGAAGCATGCACCATGGCAACGTCATCCAAATGAGGAGCAGAAATCCATTCTTCTTTTTGACCAACGAAACATGCGGGTTGAATCTCGATAGGCGATAGCTCAAAGCTCAGAATATCGCTAATAGCAACCCCGGCAGCTTCGGCCAACCATCCATAAAATTCTTTTTCTTTGCCGGAATTCATACCAAAGAAGGGGCACAGCTCCGTTTGAGCATTCACCGTAGCATTTTCGTTGATATCGCGTTGCATATGGATTGCCGGGCTGGGAATCACAAAAACAGGTTTGTTGATCATCACCGGAACCACTTGGATTCCACCATCACATTGAACTAGTAAACGACCGGCTAACCCCAAGGGGCGATCGAACCACCCGCGCACAATGGGTCCTCCATACACTTCAATCATGACTCGTTCCACTTGATGGTCGATGACGGTGCCCACCGGTTTGATTTTTAAGGCAGGGGAGTCGTGATGCGCTGCTCCCACCCGAAACCCATGGGATGCTAAGTCCGCTCCGCCCAAACGGAATGCTAATAACTGACTGCCATCCTTGACATAGTAATACAGTTTCTTGTCTTCCAATTGCCATGCTTCCCGTTCCTTCAGTTCGGTTGCTCCTGCGTCCTTCAGCATATTTTTTAAACTTTGCACCGATTGAAAAGGGGTCGGAGAGGCATCCAAATAAGCCATGAGTTGTGTTGCGTATTCTTTGTTGTTCAATCGACATTCCTCCTTATGTTGAAGAACCTTCTTTCGGTTCCATCATTACCTCTTTGGTCTGCCACTCTGGTTGAATACCCTTTGGTACCACAAACCGTATGGCTCGATCGAGGATCTCTAGAGTGACATCCGCTGCGTCAAAAAACTCCCCATCCATGCAAACATGTAAAGGATGATTGGCATAGATACGCACCTGTCGGTGTTTACCGTAATATAAAATATCTTTGAGACCCGGATGGCCCACATGCTCCCCGCGTTTAAAGAAGGGAATGTATTTCAGAATGGTCATTCGGTCTACATGACGGAATAAACAAACATCCATCACTCCATCCACAGGAGTGGCCATGGGTGTGGCTTTATAGCCACTACCATAAGTGGTTCCGTTTCCAAACGCGGTCAAGATATACCCCTTAGAGTTGTCAAAAGGTTTTCCATCCAGTTCTAAATTCATACTCACTCCATAGCGTTGGAAGAAGCAAAATGCCAAAGCCAAATGATACGCCATGGAACCGCTGACGCCGGGTAGTCTTTGAAATCGGTGTTTGTAAAAGGCGGTTTCCGCATCCAAACCTACATTGATTAAGTTTAGAGCGACATGGTCTCCGGCTTTTAAAACATCTACCTCCAAGCTTTTACCCGCCACTTGATTTTCTAAGTCCAAGAACACTTCCACAGAACCAAAGCAGCGCAAAAAGTCGTTGCCCGAACCCATGGGAATGACTGCTAATTCGCAATTCTCATAGCCGAAAAGCCCGTGCAAGACCTCATTCATGGTTCCATCCCCACCACAAGCATAAAAACG
Organism: uncultured Bacillota bacterium; assembly: GCA_937897315.1. Taxonomy (GTDB): domain Bacteria; phylum Bacillota; class JAAYKD01; order JAAYKD01; family JAAYKD01; genus CALCNS01. The sequence goes on along the minus strand of CALCNS010000112.1, from coordinate 3,567 downwards.
GGTGGGTTCCGAAGCAGGGAGAAACTCGCGGACTAAGGTCTTTGCATGCCCGGCATATTGGGTTTGCAAGGCCACAAAAGACTCGCCTAATGCAGAAACGGCATGGTTAGCCGATTGAATAAACCCTGTGATATCTTTGGGTTTTCCAGCCATGGGATTGATAATAAAAATGTGTCTCATGCTCCCACTACTTTCATTCCAGATATTTTGCCCATCGAAACTTCTCTTTCTAATTTCTACGACTTTATGTAAACTCCTGCTCTATTTCCAATCCCAAGAGGGAACATATTCTTCCGTGGCGGACTCTCTCTTCTGAATGAATCCCTCGGTCAATTGCAAGTCCAACATAGCTTGAACGACTTTGTCGTACTCCCGTTTGGTCAATTTTCGTTGCAATTCACTGGGTAACGAAAGGCCCTTAGGCGGGAAATACTGTGCCATAAGACTCACCGACACTCCTTTGGGTAAAAAGTCTGAAATCCAATGTAAGGCAGCAATCGATTCCTTGGTATGCCCCGGCAAAACCAAATGACGAATCATCAAACCCTGCTCCATGACTCCATGAGAATTATGCTTGGCAAAGCCCACTTGCCTAAGCATTTCCAATATGGCCAGTTGAGCTTTTTGCGGATAATCGGGCACGCCCGAATATTTCTGCGCCTGGGCAGAGGTGTGATATTTGTAATCGGGCAAATAAATATCGATGAGACCATCCAACTCTCTTAAGGAGGACACCGAATCGTATCCACTGGTATTGTATACCACCGGTATATTCAAAGGTTGCATGCGTAATGCTTCAATGATTACAGGAACATAGGGAGTTGGGCTCACCAAATTGATGTTCTCCGCTCCCTTTTTTTGCAGTTTTTGAAAAATCTTGGCCAACCCCGCTGCATCTACCGACCTACCACAGGCTTCGCGACTGATTTCATGATTCTGACAACATACGCAACGCAAGACGCATCCGCTAAAAAAGACCGTGCCCGAACCATTTCTTCCGCTGATGCTAGGTTCTTCGCCATAATGTAAGTCCGCCCGGCAGATGCGGGGCAATGCCGGCATTCCACAAAAGCCAGAAGAGGGAGAGTAGTTTTGGCGCGGGACTTGACACTCATGAGGACATACTCGACATTGCTCTATACTCATGACTTCCTCCAATCGACAAAGCTTCGATCTCCCTGATCTTTGCCATAAAATACCTGAATGTATTGCATTTGGTCTTCTGAATCAAACGTAAATTTCCACCAAAGCAAGTAATCCTTGGAATAATTCAGAACTTGCCGGTTGCCATTTACCGGTGTCCCAAGGGTTTCCAAAACCTGCAGGTTGTCCATATCAAAGTGCACCCCAGCGACCCGATACTTGCGAAGGTCTATTTGCATCTCACGGCTAAGGATGAAACCGGTGACTTCTTCCTCTTTTGCATTGCAACGGGCTTTTAAATCATCAAAAACCACCATAGGGGTTCCATCCATTTCGTCGCTTTCTATACCGACGATATCACCCACGTGTTTTTGTAACTCTGTGATGGGTTGATGGATAAAATCCAGTAGTTCCAAGCCCGTTTCTTCTGAAACAGGTACATCCTCTGTTTGAGATTGACACCCACCCAGAAAAAGTAAAACTGCGATAAGAAAGATACTCAAAAGGAGTGTAGACGAGAATTTATGCATTGTTTCAAACTCCTGACCTCATTCAATTTCATTACCCTTCTTTCTGGTTAAAAAGAAAAAAATCCTGCTTTTTTCTCATAGAAGGGTTTCGCTCCCAAAAAAGCGTATTTAGTAAGGATTTGTTTCAATTGAAGGAGGAGAGAATCATGTCTTCCGCCATCTTAGTGGAGGATGTTCGTGGTGGTATGGTGGAAAACGTACACCGCGGATTTATCGCTGTGGTCAATGACAAAGGGCAGCTCATCGGTTATGCCGGAGACCCCCAGAAAAAGATATATTATCGTTCTGCTTCCAAACCGATTCAGGCACTGCCGATATTGGCTTTAGGGATGGATAAAGAGTTTGGGTTAACCCCGGAAGAAACCACGATTATGGCTGGTTCGCACATGGGTGAACCCTTTCATGTTGCAGCCATTGAGTCGATTTTGAGAAAAATTGGCGCACAGGAAGAAGATTTATGTATGAAGCCCACATATCCGGGATATATGCCGCGCCGTATCGAACTGATGTGTAAGCAAGCACCCAAGCGCAAAGTGTATCACAATTGTTCCGGGAAGCATTCGGCTGCTTTGGCCATGGCTCGACATTTTGGTGTGGGGCTGGAGGGATATTGGCTGCCAAACCACCCGGTTCAGAAGTATATTCTAGAAACCATCTCGCGATTCACCGAAGTTCCCAAAGAGGAAATCGGCATTGGAGTCGACGGCTGTGGGGTGCCGGTCTTTGCGGTACCGGTATTTAACATGGCTTTGGCGGCAATGAAAATGGCATGTCCCGATACCATTGAAGACCCTGTGTGGTCGAATGCAGCTAGGAGAATGGCCGAAAATATGAATCGGTATCCCCTTATGGTGACCGGAACCGATTATATCTGTTCCATGGTCAATATGGATGCGAATCTTGTGGCCAAAGGTGGAGCCGAGGGGGTTTATGCCATAGGCATGAAGGAGCAACGCTTAGGAATTGCTTTCAAATGCGAAGATGGCACCGAAGTGACTTGGCCCTTACTCATCAATGAAATCTTTGCCCAAATTGGATATCATAATGAGGATGGCAGACAACGAATGCTAAAACTGGCGAAGCCGTGGGTCATCAACGATAACGATACCATAGTAGGCGAAAAACGAACCTGTTTCCAACTGTTTGGTGGAGGTCTATAATGAACGAATCTGTCATCATCAAAAACTGCCAACCCTTTTATATGAACCCCTCTTTTGATGCTCTGCCTGTTTTTCAAGCAGAAGATTATTTGACACGGCTATACCTTTTACAAGCCAAAATGGAAGAAAGCGACCTAAGCCATGTCTTGGTTTATGCCGATCGAGAGCATTTTGCCAATATGGACTACTTGATTGGCCATGATCCCCGTTTTGAAGAAGCCCTGCTGGTCATCGACCGAAAAAACCATAGAACCCTTTTTGTAGGCAACGAGGGTTGGGGACATACACAGTCTCTTCCGATTACGGTAGAGCGTGTTTTATTTCAAAGCTTCAGCTTACAGGGTCAACCGCGTGACAAATCGAAACCTTTGCACAAACATCTTGCGCAATTAGGAATCGGCAAAGACAGTCGGTTGGGATTGATTGGCTATAAGTATTTTATACCGAAGGAGCTTACCCGGGCTGAAAGTCGAACCGACTTCCCCATGTGGCTGATAGAAGAGATTCTCCGATTAACCCCAAAAGGTCGTTTGACCAATGTGACTTCTTTCATGACCGGATTGCCCCATGGCATTCGCATGAATCTGCGCACGGCCAAGGAAATTGCTTATTACGAACAAATCGCCGAAAGAACCGCGCAAAGTGTGATTCGTATGTTCAAACTCCTAAAACCCGGCATCAGTGAAATGGAATTGACCGCTCAAGCTGCCATGGATGCGTTCCCCATATCTGCT
>CALCNS010000111.1 GCA_937897315.1 uncultured Bacillota bacterium | reverse complement strand
TTAGGGTTGTGTACTTCGAACGTGTTGCACTGAGAACAATAAACTTATAATCGGTTTCCGGCATTACCGGTGTGTTCACAAATACACCTTCTGCTTTGCCTTCGCCTAAGTTACTGACGGTAGCAATGAGCTGGAACTGATCCCCACTAATCTGTTCTAAGTCATAACTGATGTAAATTTTCGGTTGTTGTTTTAGCTCAAAGGCACGCGCAGTACTGTTGAGTTGCTTGTAAAGTGTGGACAAGGGATCCTCTGCCGAAGGAGTAAATCCGCCATTTGATTTTGCTTCGTTATATTCATATTCGAATCGAGCAAAAATCTTACCCGTTGCTTTGTTCTGTAACAACTCAGCAATGGCGGGACTGAAAGCGGCAATTGAACTGTAAATATCCTGTATCTCGTCCAGTTTCATTTGTGCTTCAAGCTTTAAGGTTTCGTTGATTTTTAACTCAGGGATAATCACATTATAGCCATCCACTGTGACTGCACTTCCTTGTGAGGTCGTGGCCTTAATGGTGACTTGTGGGAAGAGCATCGATCCACCCGGTAGGAGGTTTCCGTTGCTGTCGTAACCGTTATCGGTAAGAACCAGTCGAACTTTCAAGTCTTTCATGGGTGCAATATCCGAGGTGTTGGTCAGGCTCATCTTCAAACCAACGGCCTGAGATGCAAAGCCCGCACCAGAAGCAAAACCGAAACTCATTCCGGCTGTGCCCTCGTTTTCTTCCGGAACTTCAGGAGCACCGTAGCCCATTTCCTTTAGGAAGTTTTGACTGTATTTGATGACTCTTAACTGCCCGGTAGCAGAGGGGAAGGCCGCTTCCATGGAGATGTTTTGCTCTAATCCCGGATTCTCGGCATAAGCGTCGGCATAACTGCGTTGACCCGTTTCGTCTTCGCCCCCTCTACCCGAACCCCAAATCTCGTATTGAGGTGGCAAGTAACGTAAGCGAACCGGAACAAGGGTTTCCACTGTGGCATCATTGTCCGCCCGTTTGCCTGTTGCCTTAATGGTTCCGTCAAAATGATACGCTTGGTTTCCATAGTAAACCGGAATTCGACCATCTGGTATTCTGTAGTCTCCTTGACTATCGGCAGTGACTTGAACTTCAGCCGTGCTGTCACCAGAACCGGTATACGAGCCGGCTACCAAAGATATGGTTCCGTTTCCAACCGGGTCGTTGGCGGCTATATAAGCGTTGAGCATCGCTTCGTTGACTTTGGTTGCATCGAAAGTTAACTGGAATTTTCCGGTTGTGTTAAGAGCCGTTACGGTAGCAATTTCAAAGATTCTATCCACATCCATGTTCCAGATGACATCGATGACCTGACCGGGAGCTAAATCACCAATATAACGGATCGGACTTTGCCCAGTATCGGTCTTCAAGGTCAAGGCGTTAACCGGTAATCCGGTTCCATCGATGATTTCAAACTGGACATCCTTTAAGGCAATCGTTGTGGATGGATTGCGGTAGGAAATCTTGTTGAGAATTCGTCCGGAGAGATACCAGAATTGCTGCTCGTCTGCCGGTAAGTTCGGTTGAATTTGAGGTTCCGTACTTTCAGCCAATTGTTTTGCCTTATAGAGCACACTGTCGTAACCCACACTTTGGGTTGACGAAGTCGTTACGATGTTCTCTTCTGTAGCATCGAAGCCAAAGCTAATCAATTGTTTGGTTAGGGTTACGATTTGCGGTACCCGATTGATGAGGGCAGGAATGTCCACTGCCGTTTCTAAAGTGGAGTGGAAATCTTTGCTAACAATCAATTGATAAGGTCCGGCAGGAATATTGGTGAAGGTGACTTGTCCTTGAGCATTCGTTTTCGCTTCGTGAATGACCGGATCTTTTTGGGCAACGATTCCCACCAACCGAACAGTTGCATCTGTTTGCACCACATGATTGTTATTGCGCACTTCATAGGTTAGGGTCGCGACCGATTCATTTCCAACGGAAATAATGACGGGAATGGTTTTTGGATCACCATTATCGTAAGTAAGGATAATCTTGCTATTATATACTCCAGTCTTCACCAATGCGTTTGGAGAAGCTGTAACAACAATGGAAGCAACTCCCTGCTCGTCACGAATGGTGTACCCCTTATTTGAAGGTTGTACGGTATACCCACCCTCAGGCGTTGCCGAGAAACGAACAAACGGAAGATCGCATTCAACTTGTAATCCCGTAATGGCTGAGGTTCCTCTGTTGGTCACTTGAATGACAGAAGACTTCATCTCGTTTTGACGCAAACTCATGGCCAATGTGTCGCGAACTAGGTTTTCGTTATTTGCTTCCGCTTCACCGATAAGGTTGATGGTGAGAATGGGCTTGGCTTCCACGATTTCGACTTCTATTGGAGTAGAGGTTTCGTTAGCGGTAATTTGAACTACAAACTGTCCAACCGGTAAGTCTGAAGCGGCAGTTAGTTTGATTTGGAATTCGGCTTCACTTTCAGCTGGGATGCTATTGGGAACATCCTTGACCTTGTCTATGGTGAATCCAGCAGGTAATCCACTAAATCCGATGACGACTCCTTCTTCGGCTAACACTCCTAAGTTGTGTATGAAACCACCAATCATCTTGTCGTATCCTTGAACAATGCTGACCTTGGGTGCAACGGCAACGTTGAGTCCATCGATGTAGAAGACAATATCTCCACTTTGTTTGTTGATGTTCTCTTTGGTTGCAACAGCGCGCATGGTATAAGCACCACCACAATCCTTCGGCAATTTCACTGCTATGGTGAAGGTTCCGTCAGCTGTAGTCGTTCCGTCGAATTTCCAAGTCTCTTCACCAATGACCATAACGGTTACTGCTACACCGGTTAATCCGGCTCCAGCTTCATCGGTAACTCGACCGGTCGCGTTAAAGTTCGCACCGATACCATAGCTTTGAAGGTCAGTGTTGGTCATGTTAACTTTAAAGTTGTTGCTAAATTGTAAATCGCTTTGTGTATTCACAATCACTGCACCGGAGGTTGCTTGGAATTTGACTCGGTAGCTTCCTGCTAAAACTGGAGCAGTAAGGGTGGCTTTGTAGAGCCCGGACACTGGATCATATGTGAGAGCAAAGGAAGTGCCAACAAGTTCTTCGGTTGTCGTTTCTCCGGAAACGGTTAACTTCACCAATTGAGCGGTTACATTTGCTGTGGACAATGGTGACCACGGTGTTTCTGTGGAAGCAACTCGTAATTGTAGAACAGGGTTTTGATCCATGGAGAAAGCGGTTACATCCCATTTGGCATCTGCCAATAAACCATGTGCCACATTCACTGTCTGCGACATCGTCGCTAGTGAACGGTTGCTCATAGACATGGTAGTAGTGCTATCGGCAAAGGTGCGTAAGGTATACGTGCCTGTTGGTGTTTGGTCCGCTTTCCATGTGAAGCTGACTGTTGCTGTTCCACCTGCTGCCAATGATTCGATTTTTTGCTCACCAATTTTCACATGGTTCACGTAGAAGGAGGTGTCAAAGGCTTTGGTAATATCGCGATCGCCAGTGTTTTTAATCGCGACCTTGCTAATGACGGTATTGCCATAGGTGATACTTGTTAAATCGTTTGCAATGGAGGTTACCGTTAACTGGGCTTGTGTCACTTGTAATGGAGCAGCAAAGCGGAACGTTCCATTGTTGTTTCCTTCGTTGCTCTCTTTGATTTTGTTATCTGGGTCAACGATGACCAAGACTTCTTGCCCACCAAAGTCTGGGTTCTTCCACACAACACTGACAATAGCGGAAGCATCTTTGGCTAGGCTACCAGATGTAATAAACTCAGTTGCCCCAATAAATCGTTGATCCACATAGAAATATGCCTTTGTTGGCAGGTTCGCAGGTGCTTGCCCTGTATTCTTAATGGTCGCAAACAAGATTACATTGGTTCCCTGCGGAACAATGCTACCAGTTAAACTGGTCTTCACATTCTCTATAATAAGATCTGGGTATGTCACGAGAAGATTCGTAAAGACTTGCTGTTTGCTGTTGTTGCTTTCTACCATTTCAACGGCTGCTGACACAGGACCATCTGCAATGGCTCGTATGGTATAGTCATCCGAGGTTTCCGGTTTCCAGCTAAAGGTTACGTTAGCTGTTGCCCCAACCGCCAGTCCTTGCACAAATTCCGATCCAATCAGCGTGTCATTTGCATAAGCAAGAACCTTAAAGTTCCCGGCAGGAGCACTGCCTTCATTCTTAACTTGAACCGCGATTGGCACTCCGGCATTCCAAGCCAAGGTGTCTCCGGATGCTAGACCCGGTGCTGCACCCACAGACAATGTGCTTAAAACCAAATCGGCAAATGCAGTTTGCGTTCCGTTGATGACCCAATCTAAGCGGTTGTTATCGAAATCGGCTTCTTCAATGTATTTACCTAAATCATTGGCAACTGCAGATATCTTATGAGGTGCTCCGCCTGCTGGCATGGTCATTTGGAAGACAACATCTTTTGTGGTATTAACATCAATGGTGTTTTCCACTCGAATGTATCCTTGATAGACATCGTCCATGTAGAATCCTACCAAGAATGGTCCGGGTGTGGGTTTCAATCCACCGGCAAGTCCATTTTCTGTACCGTTTCTAATTCGCGCAGTCACGGTAAACGAGGTGTTTTCATCGGGAGTATCATCGGAGAAGCTTAACGTTTCCACGAACAAGTCGGGCCGATCTTCTAGAACTGTAATCTGCATCACCGAGAACTCATTTTGGTCTGTGATTTCCGATTCCACCGGAACTCCGCCTACTAAAGTTGGTGGCCAAGTGGTCGAAAGGTTGTTGTCCGTAACGAAAAGCTTCACTTTGAAGGTTCCGGACTTAATATAGGTATGAGTTGGAGTCAACCCGTAACCGCTCTCGCCATCACCAAAGTCCCAGACGTAGGACATAATCGTTCCGTCCTTGTCGTAGGAGCGGCTGGCATCGAAGCGTACCGGTTGATTGACCACGGCATTGGCAATGTCGGGGCCGGTATTGCTGAACGGTAAGGAGTTAATCACCACTTCACCGGTTACTTTGCGTCCGGTCAAGCTACCACCAGACTTAAGCTCGGTGGTGACAGTGTAGACACCTCCCTCAGCAGGAGTCCAAGCATCGCAGAAAACGTACTGGGTGACATAGGGCTGTAGATTCGCAAATGCGGTTTCCGAGTTGTGAACCGTTGTTCCCTTACTGTTCTTCACAGTGAAGACGATGCTACCGCTTTCCACATTCTTGGAGCGATTGTCCAGCATGACCCGCAGACGTAAATCTCCATCTTTCTCATCGGGCTGAATACCAGTATCATAGTAGACCGTATCTTTTAGGAAGAGTCCGGCACCCTCAATACCCACACTAATCGCACCTTCATCGCCAGGGTTCGCCGGAGTATACAAGAATCTAGAATACCCAAAGTCGCTGAGTTTCACACCGCTACCAAATTCCACGGTATACCAGGAATCCACGAATTCACGACTTCCGTCCGCCTTATAACGCACCGGAATCTGATCCACGATGTAAATATTACCGTAATCCTTCCAATAGTTCGAGAAGGATAAGGTGACCGGAGTAGCATCATCGGCGCTGAGCCCTCGCTTTACAGCCGAGATACTAGCACTGCCTTCCGGTTCCGGAATTAGAATAATTTGGTAACGTACCGAGTTGTAGTCCAATGTAGCTGCAGGTTTCGTCACCTGGACCGTAATACCGTTGTTGTTCTGAGAATATGCTATCGTGGTTGTCACCTTGTCAGGCACAAAAATCGGGATTCGTAATCCGGAGGAAAGGTTCATCAGGAAATCGGGGAAACCGGTGTTGCCTTCGTTGACTACCGACATTGCGCCATCGCCAAATTCGCCTTTTAACACATCTTCTTTGCCAATAATACTGGTAGTGACAGCAACGATGAGCGGATTGAGTTGCACACCCTTATAATCCTTGTGCGTTAGGGTTGCTTTGAAATCTCGGAATTCACCCTTATAGGGTTCTTCATCACCTTCAACGGGTAAGTTCCAACGGACCAACCAGTATCCTGTCACCTTGGTAGGCGTCCATACTCCTTTGACTTCATTGGTGATCGGATCCGTTGTTTCACTGTAAGTTGCCGGAGCAATATTGCCAAATTCTAATTTGAATTGGTTTCCGGTGTTGCTTCCAAATGAGCTACTGAGGATCTCGAAGTCGGTGAGCAACCCGGCTTGGTTGGTGGTAATTTGCAACTGACCAGAATTGATGTTTAAGTTCTTTGCTTCACCATACCCGCTGTTTTCCACCGTCACTGCCAACTTGAACGGAGTGTTCGATAAAATATTATGCGGCACATAGTAATTCAAGGTTAGTTTGGGTTGCGGTAAGATGGTGATCGGTACACCGTCCGTTTGAGTTTGAACCAGTCGTCCGTTGACGTAGTAAGAAATGAGCGCTTTGGCAAAATAGACTTTCCCAGCCATGGTCGTACCACCCAAGTCGCTGCCTGGGATGATCTGCCAGGTCGCAGTCATGGCGGTTCCGGCAGCCAAACTGCCATTCCCATCCACGTCGGTTATCCCTTGTAAACCTGTGGCGATGACAAAGTTCTTATTCGTCACATCCAAACCGGCTTCGTCGGTCACTGTGACATCCACACGCAGGTTTTGCAGCGCATACTCCGGATAACCGTTGGTAATCTTTAGAGTGGCATCGAAAGCTTGCCGTTCTAGGGTTGCAGTCTGACTTAAGGATAGTTTTACAATTTCATACGCGGTAGCTCCGCCTTCTTTAAGAAGTTCTTCTCGGTTGGCTCCGCTATTGGCCACATAACGTAGTTCTTCAATTTGACCTTCCGGCAATTTCAGCTCTTCTTGTACTACTTTTCCTGGTGCATCCGGTAAGCGAACGTCTAATTTAACAGTGGTTTCGCTTGGGTTATACATCGGCAGAGCTCCCGAAACCATCATAGCGGGGTCGACCGGTAACCCAGTGTCGGGATCGAAGGATACATAGGTTCCTTCGAGTTTAATGAAGTTCTTCGCATTACCATAACTGTCTTTGGTAAACGGTAAGTTATAGACGCCCGGTTGAATTTGTAAGCGAATTCGAGCACTGCTGTGAGCGGGGATTTCTCCAATATATCCTCCACCCACAATACTAATGCCTGTCGCTCCCTTTTGCTCGCGAACCACGGAAGCAACCACATCGGTAATTGCGATGAGACCCGTGTTGACAACATTGGCTTCGACCATAATCGGCTCGGTCACATTCTTGGGAATATTAACCCATGGCGGGTTAAAGCCAAACGCCGGAGCTGGAATCTGTGCACCAAATGTTAACTCTAGTTTGATCTCGTATTCGTCAACTATGGTAGTGGGGATGACTGTCCACTCAATGGAAATGGGTTCGTTTTGCATCACAATATCCATGAAAGGCGCACCTGCGGAAGGCATGACACTGCATTCGGAGATGAACTTGCGTCTGCCTTGTGCCATAACAACTAAGTCATAATTTCCAAGTGGCTTCTCATAGAATTGAGCGATACCATTGGCATCGGTTCTGGCATTGAAGAACGGGTAGTATTCACTGGTGACTCCACCCACATTGCTGGTGTAAGGTTCTTTTGATACAATG
>CALCNS010000110.1 GCA_937897315.1 uncultured Bacillota bacterium | reverse complement strand
GGTGCCCACCGGGTTTACCACCTACAGTGAATTTAGCGGGTTGCCGGTGGCGTATGTGCACGAAGTGGCCCATGCGGATGCATTGCAAAATGGCGATGTGTATCAGTCGCGGCATGTGGTGAGTGGGATGGCCTTGGAGGGAGTTGCGCTGCCTGACCCCTCTGTGGCGCCACCCGCGCCGGTGATATACGATACCGATGAGCTGCTGCTGGGTGACGCACGTAAATTTGATATCGAATTCCAGTTGCAACAGATGCGAGATGTGGATCGATTTGTGGTCAATCCGCTCGATATGGCACGAGAGAGTGCTTCTTATAGGAGCAAGCCGAGTGTGATGCTGTCGCTGAAAAGCCATCCGGTTTCCATTGCCAATGCGGCGTTGATTCCGGCATGGGCCAAGGAGTATGTGAGTGCGGTGGTGCAAAATGGCCTAATGCGGCTCGATGGAGTGGGGCGTTTTGCGGTGGGTGAAGCGACTACGCGGGCGGAGTTTGCCGGAGCGGTGGTGCGAGCGCTGGGTCTGAGCGAGGCCGACGCAGTGCGTGAGGGGTTCCCCTTTGGCGATGTGGCGGCAAATGATGCCGATCGGGCAGCCATGGAGCTGGCGTATCGCTGTGGGGTGATCAACGGTATGAGTACTACGGCGTTTGCGCCGGGAGCGACCGTGACCCGGCAAGATGCGGCGACCATGTTGTTGCGGGCGTTTGCCTTGCGCAATGCGGCGTTGGTGCCTTCGAGTGGGGCGAGTTTGACGGGGTTTCGCGATGGTGCGGCGGTGAGTGGGTATGCAAGCACAGGGATGTCGCAGGCGGTGGCGCTTGGGTTTTTTAGTGGCTACACCGATGGTTCCCTTAAGCCGCAAAACCAAATCTTGAGCGAACAAACCGCCAAAATCGTCTGGGAAATGAAGCTCAAAGCTCTAAAATAAACAAGCACCACTTTGAGGGTGCGAGTTTTTGTTACGAAAACTCGAGACTGTCCCCGAAGTGGTACTGGTTAGCTGAGTTTGTTGCGGTATGTTGAAGGTGAGACGCCAACATGGTCGCGAAACATGCGTGCGGTATGCCCGTTGTAATCCATATTGCAGGCGGCGAAGGCTTGCGCGACGGACAAATTGGGGTCGAGGAGCTTCTCCTTTAGCTTTTGCACTTTAATTTGTACATAGTATTGATGCGGCGTCACGCCATAATGCTTTTTAAACAGCTTATTCAAATGCGATACGCTCAAATGGACTTCGGCAGCCAGTGCTTTGGAATCGAACTTCTCATACCATTGCTCTTCGATATAGGCGCGTGCGCGGCTGACCTCTCGCATATTTTGGTACACCTTCCGCACCATGAACAGGCTGGCAAAATACTGCTGCTCGCCACGGGAATCGAAGATGGGAAAGTTGATGATATCGGAACTTAGCAGCACAACATCTCGATCCCGCATAGGATATCGCTGCACGAGGTCCTGGTAATGGGCTTGAAAATCAGATAAGATCACGACTTCACCCTGTAATACACGCCGAATCTCTTCCACCGCATTCTGTTGGATGACAATCGGATCTTCAAAGACGTTGTAATGACCTATGTGTTCTTCCGCGCTGGAGATTCCGATTTGCTCGATACAAGCTTGATTGATGTATCGAGCAAATCCATCGAGAGAAAAGATTTGCAAGGGAAAAGGAAGTTGCTCGATGACTTGTTGAAAACTAGTGGATGGAATTTGGGTAAGTGTCCACGGGAGGAGCTCCAAGGCCATCACCTTTCTCTCGTTTTATGTGTGATTTATTATAACACTGAAACATTTTTCCGTCAATTTGGTAAATAATGAGAAATATGGCTGTTTTGAGCAGGTTATTTGCACAATTTCCTAGCAAACCACCTGTCAATAATATATATTGACAGGTGGTTTTATGTTGGTTTGGTTTGTTTCAGTAGTGTCAACAATATACCTTGACACACTTGACGAGTGGTTGCGGGGTGGTTGCCCCGGCTATCTGGTTACCATTACTCTCTGTCGACGCAGTTGGCGATCATGCGGTGGATGGCTTCGTCGGAATAACTGAGCAATTTGCCAAAATCGTAGGCAATCATGTAGCGAGCTTCGCCATGGTAGGCACCGGCATCCACTAGGGCTTTTTTGCGGGCTTTCAGGTGGTAGTAGGCGTTGAGGTAGAACTCATCTTTGTAAAAGAGAATGTTGTATTTGTCTTTGTTGAGGGAAGCGCGGAACAGGTCGGTGAGGAAGGGGTCGTCTTCTTTGCGGCATTGGGTGCCACAGTCTTGGCAAATGTGTTGGGCATGTTCCCAGTGTTCGTCGCGTAGGGCCGGGTCGGTGACGGGCACGCCGAGGGCGAGGTTTTTGGCACCGCAAGAAAGCATTTCGTTAAATGTTTCCATGGAACCAATCGTCTTAGAAAAAGCATCAATGTTACGCATTTGGTTACCTCCTATCTATCACCACAAAGGGGACTGTCCCCTTTGTGGTGAGAATTTACCAGTAAGGGGACTGTCCCCTTTGTGGTAAATCTACAGTAATTTGGCGAGGGCAAGGGTGACGCGGTCCATGCCCCGCATGAGATTTTCCATGGAATTGGCGTATGACACCCGCAAGTGATTCGGCGCGAAGAAGGCCTCCCCGGGCACAAGCGCCACTTTCCCCTCTTCCAACAAGTAGGTGCAGAGGTCGCCGGAGCTAACCACTCGCTGCCCGTTTGGCGTGCGTTTGCCGAAGTACGCCGAGATGTTGGGCATGAAGTAAAAAGCTCCTTGCGTGGGAGCCACGATTATCCCGGGTATCTTCTGCCAGCGTTGCAACATGGCGTCGTGACGGGCTTCAAACTGCAAGCGCATGCGTTCTATACCGCTATCATTGTGGTCAGCCAGCGCTTCCAACGCACCGTATTGAACAAAGGTGGTGGAATTGCTGGTGACGTGGCTCTGCAATGCGTCGATTCCACCTGCCAGCTCGAAGGGGGCTGCGGTGTAGCCGATGCGCCATCCGGTCATCGAGTACGCTTTGGAGAATCCATTGACCAAGATGGTGCGGGCGTACGCGTCGGCGGATAGCCGGCTGAAACAGGTGTGACGGGCGTTGCCGTAGACTAGTTTTTCGTAGACTTCGTCCGAAATGACCCAAAGCTGGTGTTCTAGGGCAATATCAGACAACTCCACCAAATCTTCTTCTGTGTAGACCGCACCGGTGGGGTTATGGGGGTTGTTGATTAAGATGGCCACGGTTTTGGGTGTGATGGCCCTGCGGATGGCGATCAGGTCGGGGCGGAAATCATCCACTTCATAAGATGGAACCAAGATGGGCACACCACCAGCCAGTTTGACAATTTCCACGTAGCTAACCCAGGCCGGAGTGGGGATGATGACTTCTTGCCCAGGGTTGACCACAGCCAACACAGCGTTGTTAAGGGCTTGTTTGGCTCCGGTGGACACGCAAATTTGCTGCGGGGCGTAGTGCACGCCATGGTCGCTGCTTAAGCGCTGTGCAATGGCTTTTCGAAGTTCGGGTATGCCGGCATTATTGATGTATTTAGTTTTTCCCTGGTCCAGTGCTTTTTTGCAGGCATCGACAATGCTTGGCGGGGTGGGAAAATCGGGCTCGCCGGCATTGAGGGCGATAATGTCTTCACCACGTGCCTTCATCTCCACCACTTTGCTGTTCAGTGACACCGTCACCGAGGGTGATATATGTTGCAACCGTACACTCTTTTGCATGTCACACCTCTCATTTACCACTTAGGGGACTGTCCCCTAAGTGGTAAATTTCCACATATATGGCAAAGTCGGGGCAGGTTTTCTCGCACAGCTTGCAGCCAATGCAGTCCTCGGGGCGAAGTGCAACCGCTACGGTGTATCCTTTTTGATTGACTCGGTTCGACATTGCCAGCACTTGCTTGGGGCACACCGCAATACACAAGCGGCAACCTTTGCAAAGGCGTTCGTCCACGTGCACATTCATGCTACTCTCCCCCTTCATGCCATTTCTTCGCCAACGCCACACCGGCACGTGCAGCGTTAATATCGAGCTCTCTAAACCGTTCGTCTACTTCGCTCACAATAATCTGCTCGAGTTGCTCGGGGCTGATTATACCAAACCTTTCTGCTAAAAATCCCAGCATGACCATATTGGCCGCCAAGCGATTGCCCAACTCCACAGCCGTTTTGGTGGCAGGCACGCCAAAAGTGGGGCCTGTGCGCGGTTCCGGCTGCACCAAATCGGTATCGTAGACCAAAATTCCATCCGGTTTTAACGCCGAAATGTATTTGTGATACGCTTCCGAGAACATGGCGAGAAGCAAATCCTTCTGCTGCGCCACCGGGGACAAAATCGGTTCGCGGTCGATAATCAGCTCGGCTTGACACTGCCCCCCACGGGCTTCGCTGCCGTAACTCTGCGTTTGCACCGCATGCAGGCCGCCTAACGTTACCGCCGCCGTGCCCAGCAACACCGACGCCAAAATA
>CALCNS010000109.1 GCA_937897315.1 uncultured Bacillota bacterium | reverse complement strand
AGGGTAACTGGTACGCATTGGTGTCACCGGAGATTTGAATCGCTCCTAAGGTGTTGCCGGCTTCGGCAAGCAGTAAGCACTCGGCACCGTAACTACCAATGAGCACGTTGGATGCAATGTTCTCGCGTTGCATTATTTGTACGGCACCCATGGCGAAAGCCATTTGGTTGCTCGATAAAAATTGTGCCGATTCTTCGCGGAAGTTTTCGGGTTTACCGGCCTGCACATAACCGTTGCGCACCACTTCGCGGGCAATGGCGTAACTCGAGGGCGAGGAGTGGGTGGTGATGAGGCGTGTGTCGTAACGAGCGCATTGGAAGCTGAGCCAACCCAAGACTTCCATACCACCCAAGACGCGGGCACCGGTGCTGGCGCTTTCTATGCTGCCAATACCGGGGTTGTAGTGAATGGGGCGACCGGTTTCGGTGGCGCGGCCCACCACTTCTTCTAAGGCGTCGAGACCGGCCAAGCGGCGGATGTCGACGGGTTCTTTGCTCTGACGCATGCGCTGGATGAGCAGCATGGTCATAACCGAGAGTGCAATGAGCACGAGGAAAGAGAAAATCTTTCCGGCGATGAGATTCATACCATCAGTCCTTTATGATTTATTTCGGCTTCTAACGAATTATTCTGTCGTATGCAAGGGAACGATCCTCCTTTTGGGGCGGTTTTTGGCCACGACGCTCTAGAGCGCACTCCAATTCGCAGCCAGCCCAAAGACATCCTGCTAAGATACCAAATTTTGGCTAAAGGTTACTTTTTCAGACACATCTCGATGAAGGAACGGAAGAGCGGGTCGCTGTTGGGACCTTCGGGCGGGTTGGGGAAATCTCCGCGCATCCGTTCGGGGTGGAACTGGGTGCCATAGATGGGCATAGTGTCGTGCTCAATGACTTCGGGAATGCCCTCTTCCGAGTAGGCGGTGATGCGCAGGTCGTCGCCGAGTTTGGCGATTTTAAAGCCGTGGTAGCTGTTTATTGCGAAGTGACTGCCCCAGAGATTGGCAATCCAGCTACCGGGAAGAGTTTCCACGGTATGGGTAACGCCTTGATGATGCTCGCGGCCAAAGGTTTTGCGGAAGTCGAGTTGCAGGTTGCCGCCTTCTTCGCAGTTGATTTTTTGGCAGCCGGCACAAATACCCAAAATGGGTTTGCCGGTTTTGCGGAAAGCCTGGTAGAGCACCGATTCAAAGTCGGCTTGGCGGGAGTAGCGCTCCAAGGCGAGGGTGCGGGCGAGTTCGGGTCGTGGAATGTATCCCATGGCACCGGGGAGGAGTAAGCCATCGGCCATAGCCACATAGTCGTCGATTTGGCTTTGCACAAGAGGCAAAATGGGGATGCCACCAGCGGCGGTAATGGCTGCGGAGTAGGCCTTGGTGAGCATCATACCGTGAGAGGTGAAGGCGTTATCGAGGCAGGAGCCCCACATGATGAGGATGATGGGCTTTTTCATCTTATTGTGCTCCTTTCGTGACGAGGTTCAGGAAGTGTTCAAAGATGGGGTTGCCGACGGGCAGCACGACATTGGCATCGGTTTCGCAACCGGGAATGGCTTTCTTGACCATGGTGGCGAGGGCTTGGCGCTCCACTTCTGCGGGGTCGGGGATGACTACCGGTTCTACAACGGTTAGGTTGCGTTCGCGAAGGGCTTCGTCATCGGTGCCAAACGTTTCAGGGTGCCATTGCACACCAAAGACCGGCAAGGTTTCATGCTCGAGGGCTTCGATGATACCATCCGGTGCGGTAGCTGTGGCGACCAAACCTTTACCCACGGTTCTAATGGCCTGGTGGTGGTAGCTGTTCACGGTGGTGTTTGCTCCCAGTAACCGTTGCATTAGGCTTCCTTCCGTGGTGGCAATGGGATGAGCCACCCCTTTTGGGTGCTCCACTTGTAGAACGATGGGGATATCCTGATGTAGGGTTCCTCCAAAAACGACATTAATCACTTGCATACCTCGACCAATGCCCATAATGGGTTTGCCGGCTTTGAGGAAGGCTTGACAGAGCAAAATATCCATGGAGTCACGGGTGACGCTGTTAACGTAGGGGGTAGGTAAACCGCTGTTGGGGTCGAAATCCATAAAAATGTCGTTATAACGACCTGGATGAACGTCAACACCACCTGTTAGTAGCAAAGCATCGGCCATTTCGGTATACTCTTGCACCAAACGTGGGTCCAAGGCCATAATGGCTACACCACCTGCAGCAGCGACCGCATTGCCATAACTGCGCTTGATGAGGTGGAAGGGGTTGTGGGACTTCGGATCAAATTCGTCTTCGCCGGTGAGTAGAATCAAGGGTTTCAAGAGTCATTCCTCCTTTTTACGTTCGAAAATTCGCGTGCTTCGTTTGTGCAAATTTTCGCAATCGAATTTTCTTGGTAAACGTTCGCCAAAAATTTGCCGACTCCTCCCTTTTTCATATAATTTCTTTATAAAACTTTTTTGTGCAACCGAATTGTAGATTTTTATTTTCTCTATTGTCGGATTTACAAATTAGGATGCGCGTTTTGCTGCGAAATGCGAGACTGTTCCAATTGGTTGTACAGATTTTCAGGGTAGGGAACACGTGTTTGTTGCGAAAACGCGTGATGTCCCCTACCCTGAAAATTCAGTTCATTTGTGTATATGCGGCAAGTAACGTGGCAAAGACTTGCACAATGTGTGGGTCGAACTGGCTGCCTGCACAGCGCTGCAATTCGGCGAGCGCTTCCTCACGACTCATGGCCTTACGGTACGGCCGCTCATTGGTCATGGCATCGTAAGAATCGGCAATGGCAATGATTCGCGACGCTAAAGGAATGTCTTCCCCTTTCAATCGCTTCGGGTATCCCAAGCCATCGGGACGCTCATGATGCGACATCACCCACTCGGCTATCCCCTGAAACTCTACCGTGTTATCCAGAATACTGGTGCCTTTGGCCGGGTGAAGTTTCATCATCTCCCACTCCATGGCGTTAAGCTTCCCATTCTTATTCAATATTCCTTCTTCAATGCCAATTTTTCCAATATCGTGCAAC
The DNA here is from genome assembly GCA_937897315.1 of uncultured Bacillota bacterium. Classification (GTDB taxonomy): domain Bacteria; phylum Bacillota; class JAAYKD01; order JAAYKD01; family JAAYKD01; genus CALCNS01. Next base: position 19,145 of record CALCNS010000109.1, on the reverse strand, counting down.
ATGCCTGCAACCCGTATTTTGTCCACCGTCTCCCGATCCAATTCCATGGCGGTAGCTATGGCTTCACAAATTGCCCCCACCCGCTCCGAGTGGTGCTTCTCTCGTTCACTCTTGGCAAAAAGGGCTTCCATGATTACATGTATGGCACTGCTTCTCGTGCTGCGCCGACTGAAGTATTTGCGATTATACATATATGCTTCCGCTTCGCGCAGTAATTCGTCCAAGTGATCTGCTGCATCGCGCTGCAATCCATACCCAAACGATATACTTACTGTGGGAGACACCATTTCTTCGTTCTCTGTCTCCAACTCCATTTCTAGTACGTCCAGCCACTTTCGCATTTCCTTCTCATTGGTTCGTTCTACAATGAGCGCAAACTCGTCTCCTCCGATGCGGGCCAATAAGATTTCTTCAGGCAGTGTCTTACGCATCTTTTGTGCCAAATCCACAATTGCCGCATCTCCTTTGGCATGTCCAAAGGTATCATTGTACAACTTTAGTCCATTCATATCTCCCATAATCACACCCAAAGGGAATGATTCTTTGCTCGCGTCCAACTTACGAAAGGTTTCATCAAAGTAGCGTCGATTATATAAGCCGGTCAAATAATCATGATACGCCATATGCTGAATCTTGCGATTGGCTTCTTCTTTTTGAACCGCCATCCATACCCCATTCATCAATGCTGAAATCGCTTCCACATCGTATTCGGAATACCGCCCCTCCTTGTTTGCGAGGCCAATCACCGCTACAATACGGTCGTTTTCAAACAGTGGCACCGACAGGTAATTATGAATCGCCACATGCCCCTCGGGTAACCCTTTGGTAGGCACCTCGGCTCGTGCATAATCTTGAACAATGATAGGTTTGCGTTGACGAACCACTTCACCACCAAGACCGGCTTTGGAAAGCGGATACTCCCCACGCTGCCCGTTGCCTAAGTGGCAATCTCTAAACACTTCGTCACTCCAGAAGCGAGGTGTAAACATTTGTCGTTCTTCATCATAAAAATAAAGGTATCCATACAAACTCCCCGTCAGGCGTTTGGCTTCTTGTAAGGCATACTTCAGCTGTTCATCACCGCTCGCAAAGGGTCGTATCACACACTCGGTAATGATGCGGTTGGTCTCCGACATCTTTTGTAACAACTCTTGCTGGTTCCTCTGCTGGGTCACATCGCGCGAAAACACACCCAACCCCGTTTTTTCGGTATCTAACCTCACCGGAAACTTGCGAATTTCAAAGACTCGATCGTCCCGCTGCGCAAAATAGGTTTGAGTTTTGCCTTCACGTAAAACCTCTTCATCCGTCCGCTTGGTTTCATTGGCATGGGTATCTGCATTCATCTCCTCGAAGGTGCGTCCGTAAAAATCGCTTTTCAATCGTCCATGGTAAGTGGCTTCGGCTTCGTTGACCAGCAGGTACTTTAGGTTTTCATCTTTCAGGGCAATTAGATCCTGACTGGCATCCAAAAACGTCACCACAAAATTTTGCAGTTGCTCCATGGATTGCTTGGCAATCATACTGCTATGAATATCGACAATCGTCGAGAGAAAATACGGTGCGAGCTCCTGAGGGTAATCACAGCGTGTGGTGTATAAGTCAGCCCAAAACACACTATCATCTTTGCGAACATAGCGTTTGGTGACACGCACAGAATCCATCTTTTTTAAGGTCATCTGGTCGGAACACCATTGTGAATACGGAATATCCTCCACATAGCAAACTTCGGTCCAGTGCAACCGCGACAATTCCTCTTCGGTATAACCCAACATGTCGCAATACGCTTTGTTGGCCGTCATGTAGCCGTTTTTGAAGACGACGACTTGCCCTACCATGGAGTTTTCAAAGAACGCGCGGTACACTTCGGCAATTCCGGTTTCGCTGTTTTGCAAATGTTCTCGAATGAATTGCTGAAAACTCATACTACACCTTCTTTCCACCTCTAACTGACTAATTGAGGCTTTTATACACCTCATGAACAAAGATATGGACAACCCCTGCATCCCAGTGACTCCCAGCACCTTTCAGAAGCTCTTCTACCGCTTCATCACCGGTGAGTGCCTCCCGGTAGGGTTTGGGCGTCGTCATAGCTTCATAGGCATCGGCCACCGCAATGATCCGCGACGCCAATGGTATTTGCTCTTGCGCCAGGTGATTCGGATACCCTTGGCCATCGACGCGTTCGTGGTGCGCAATAATCCAGTGCGCCATTTCATGAAATTCCATGGTGTTGCTTAAAATATTAGCCCCTTTGGAGCTATGGAGTTTGACCATCTCCCACTCTTCGCGGTCTAGTTTATCGGGTTTGTTGAGCAGTGTTTCGTCCACACCAATTTTGCCAATGTCATGCAACAACCCCGCCACGCGGATTTTGTCTACGGTATCCGGGTCTAACTTCATGGCTTTGGCTATGCGTTCGCTGATGTGGCTGACTCGTTCCGAATGCTTTCTCTCGCGGTCGCTCTTGGAAAACAGCGTTTCCATGATCGCTTGTATGGCACGACTGCGGAAACTGCGACTGCTAAAATACTTGCGATGATACATAAAGGCCTCGGCTTCTTTGAACAACCGGTCGAGTGGGTCCTGTGGGTGACGCTGCATGCTGTAACCAAAGGAAATTCCCAAGTCACTGAGGGGCTGTCCATCGTTTTCGGCATCGAGAACTTCTTCCATGTGATAGACCATACTGCGCACTTCACTCTCGGACGCTTTTGGCATAACAATGGCAAACTCGTCCCCACCAATGCGCGCCAGCAAGTGCCGAGGTTCCAAATGCTCTTTCAAGCGAGCAATCAGGTTGCACATGGCTTCGTCACCTTTGAGATGACCGTAGGTATCGTTATACATTTTCAAGCCATTGATGTCGCCTATGAGGATGCCTATAGGATACTGACTCCCGCTGACCAACATATTGGCATAGGTCTCTTCAAAGAAGCGACGGTTGTATAATCCGGTTAAATGATCGTGATACGCCAAATAATGCACCTGCTGATTGGCAATCTCCTGCTCGGTGACATCGAATAAGATGGTAAAGAGTAGTTCTTTGCCATCCTGAATCATACTACAACTAAACATATCGACCGAGCGCAACTCTCCACTCTTCAGTTTGTGTTTGGCCATAAACCGACCTTGCTTATGCTCCCTAGTATACTTTCTGTATTCGTCCGAAAGGGTTTTCCCCATGGCATTGATATCGTAAATATACATTTTGAGGATCTCTTCATGCGTATAGCCATAAAAAGCCAAACAAGCCGGGTTGGCATCGACAAAACGACCGGTTTCGGCCTCCAACAAATACATAACGGCACCATGACGATTGAACATGGCTTCCAGACGTGTCAATAAGGCCTCGGTTTCTTTTTCTTTGACTTTCTTTTGTATGGCAATCCATACCCCGTTCATGAGGGCTTGTATGACCGAGATATCGCTTTCGGAATACGCACCGGCCTTGTTCGCCAAGCCAATCACGGCAACGATTTTTTGGCGGTCGAACAGAGGTATCGACATAAAATTGACCACGGGTAAGTGACCTTGCGGTAACTCTTTTTTCAATGGGCTGGTGGCATAATCGTCCACCACAAGGGTCTTTCTTTGACGCACCGCTTCTCCCCATAGGCCGGCTTCGTTGAGTGAACAGCAAGATTTCTTAGGACCCAGCATACAGGACGCCATGACTTTGTCGGTGTATTGTTGTAGCTGCAGTTCTTGTTTGGTTTCGTTATAGGAATAGATAAAGCCAAATTGGCTGTCGGTCAAGCGTTTTGCTTCCTCAATGGCGTATTCCAGTTGTTCATCCACCGAGTGGAATTCATCGGTCATGCAACGATTAATAATACGGTTTGCCTCCGACATTTTTCGTATCATTTCTCGTTGCTGGACTTCTTGGGTAATGTCTCGCCCAAAGCCACCGACTCCGGTCATGCCGGTTTCCAACACCACCGGGAATTTCCTGGTTTCAATGATTTGATCTCCGACCGATTCTTCCCAAATCATTAGGCGATTGTGCTTCAAGACTTCTTGGTCATTTCGGCGCCGATTTTGAGCTTCTTGGTGTGGCATCAAATCAAAATCGGTATGGTTGATATAATCGCTTTTTTGCAAGCCCCTCATCTTTGCAGTGGTTTGGTTCACCAGAACAAAACGGAATTGATCGTCTTTTAAGAAGATGCGGTCGCTGCTGGCATCCATGAAGGTTTGCACCAGGTTACGATACCGTTCTAATTCATCTTCTCTTTGCCGTTTCTCGGTGTTATCGATAATCGTAACCATAATCTGATATGGTTCCTCTGGGTTTAATCGATGGGCAGATGCGTAGAATTCCACCCAAATCACACTGCCATCTTTTTTGACCAAGTGCAAATCGTTTTCTATGTTGTTCCTTTCACCACTCATGAGTTGAGCAAAGGTGGCTTGGGCTTTCGCTTGATCTTCATCTGCAACAAAATAACTCCATGGATGTCTCACGAGCTCTTCCACGGGATACCCCAAAATATGGCATAGCGCATCATTGGCTAACAGGGTGCCCGAAGGCAACGTGAGAGCTTGCCCTACCATAGTATTATGGAAAAAACCTTTGAGCAGTTGTTGTACATACCCTGGTTGGTCGCGTAGCAACTGCTCGTAATGCAACTGTGTCTCCATTCCCACACCCCCCTGTATGATCAACGATGACATACTTTTATTTGTAAATAATACCATATTCCGTCAAAAAACTCAATTCCTTTGTTAGAATACAAAACGAGCCCAAGCTTATCGCTTGAGCTCATGAACAACCTGTTCCAGCAAGATATCTACGACCTTACTGTCCCATTGGGTTCCGGCTCCCGTCAGAAGTACTTTGCGGGCTTCTTCGGGGCTCATGGCCTTTTGGTAGGGTCGTTCGTTGGTCATGGCATCGTAGGCATCGGCTACCGAGATGATGCGTGCCGCCAAGGGAATCTCATTACCTTTGACTTGGTTTGGGTAGCCCTTGCCATCGATTCTTTCGTGGTGCTGTAATACCCATTCGGCAATTTGGTGGAACTCAACGGTGTTACCAAGAATTTTTGCTCCTTTGGCGCTGTGTAGTTTCATCAGTTCCCATTCGTTGGCATCCAGTTTTGCCGGCTTGTTCAAAATGCTTTCATCAATGCCGATTTTGCCAATGTCATGCAGCATTCCCGCCACGCGAATTTTGTTTACAGTGTCCTGATGAAGTTTCATTTGCTTGGCAATCTTCTCACTCAACTGACTGACGCGTTCCGAATGCAATTTCTCACGTTCCGATTTGGCAAAGAGGGTTTCCATAATGGCGTGAATGGCACTGCTGCGGAAGCTGCGATTGCTGTAGTATTTGCGATTATACATAAACGCTTCGGCTTCTTTGAGCAACCAATCCAAATTGTCTCTACGATGTCGCTGTATACTAAAGCCAAAAGAGATACTTAAATAACTCATATCGTGTTGTGGTGTTTCCGGACGATAGACCACCTCGAGTGTTTTAATCAGCTGTTTCAACTCGTTCTCATTGGTCTTGGGTACGATAATGGCGAACTCATCACCACCAATTCTGGCGAGTAATTGATTCGGTTGAAGTAAATCCTGCATATGGCGCACCAAAAGTTGTATGGCGGTGTCTCCGTTGAGGTGACCAAAGGTATCATTAAACAACTTCAACCCGTTAATGTCACCCATAATCACGCCAATAGGATATTGCATCCCTCCATCGGCCATGAGTTGGAAGGTTTCATCAAAGAAGCGGCGGTTGTATACTCCGGTGAGATGATCGTGATAAGCCAAATATTCAATCTGCTTGGTGGCTTTCACCTGCTCACTAATATCGAAGAGGATGGAAAAGTGTTGGGTTTTGCCACCGTAGGGAATGGAACAGCAGTATAAGTCGACGGTGCGAATTTCACCGTTTTTTAGTTTATGTTGCGTTGTAAATCGCGCACTGTTGTTTTGGATGACTTCGTTGCGCATTTGCTCAGAGTTCTCTTTGCCCATGGCATTGATCTCGTACATATGTTTTTGCATCATTTCTTCTCGAGTATATCCGTAGAAGGCCAGGCAAGCCGGGTTGACATCGAGTACTTTACCGGTTTCGGCTTCCAGCAAAAACATGACCGCTTCGTGGTTGTTGAACATGGCTTCCAAGCGTGCCAATAACCTAGCTGTGCGACGTTCTTGTAAGCGCTTGTTGACCGCCATCCAGACGCCGTTCATCAGAGAAGTAATCGCCGCAATGTCGCGTTCGGAGTAGCCATCCGGTTTATTGGCAAAACCGACCAGCGCCACGATTTTCTCATGGTCGAACATGGGCAGTGTCATAATGTTTTGGATGTTCATGTGCGCACAGGGGTTGTTGGCGGGCAACCGGACCGGTTGAGACGGATCAAAGACCAAGACTTTACGTTGGTGAACCGCTTCGCCCCAAAAGCCCGCTTCTGCTAAAGGCATTTTTTGCCCGTTCCCTTCACTCATTCGAAAACTTTTGTCCTTATGATAATGTGCAAAGAGCTCCAACTCGGCTTGTGGTTCGTTGTATACCATAATGCAACCGCAGTCGCTCTCGGTGAGGGTAAGGGCTTCCGATAAAGCAAAATCCACTTGTTCCTGCACCGATTGGAACTCCCGAGTCATGCATTCTGTGACAATGCGGTTGCTTTCAGCCATCTTTTTCAGAAACTCACGTTGGTGAACCGCTTCGGTAACGTCGCGAATGAAGCCACCGACGCCTATTTTACCGTTGCCCAAGGCGACTGGGAATTTGCGGTTTTCCATGACACGCTCACCGATTTTTTCCTCGTTGATGACTACTTTATGTTGTTGTACCACTTCCATATCCGATAACTGGCGAGAACGAGCTTCTTCGCTGCTCATAAAATCTTGGGCTTGCTTTAAGATAAATTCTTCTTTGCTGAATCCTCGATTTCTTGCTGCCGTTTCATTGACAATGATGTAACGAAAATGCTCGTCCTTAAGGAAGATTTTGTCGTCGCTGGCATCGATGAACGTTTCAAAGGTTTGCTTCACTTGCTCGGCCTCTTGCTCATGCTCCACTTGGCGAGTAATGTCGAGGAAGGTGGTCAGATTATGGATGACAGCCGTATCCGGGTTTTTGAATTGAGATGTAAAGGCTTCGGCCCAAAAGTAGGTTTGATTCTTGCGCAAGTAGCGTTTGATCAAGCGTCCTTCTGTGGCTTTTCCGTCCACGATGTCTTGTATAATTTGCTGTGAAGCTAGTCTGTCCTCGGGGTAGGTAAGGTCATTCCAGGTCATAGTGCTGAGTTCTTCGGCAGAGTAGCCGAACATAGTACACATGGCTCGATTGGGGATGATTTCGCCTGAGGGCAAAGTAAACGCTTGTCCGATGAGAGCATTCTGAAAAAAGCTTTGCACCAAACTACTGTGAAAATCTGGGTTTTCACGTATTTTTTTCTCCAAGTATTCCTCGCTCTGCACAGCATTCTCCCCCAATCCATGTAAATGTTTCAATTTTAGTTACATACCGCAATTATACAACAGCACCAAAGTAATTACAACACCAATTATGATTTACCACTTAGGGTTACCACTTAGGGGACAGTCCCCTCACTGGCGAATATTTACCACTTAGGGTAAGCGTTTTGTTGCGAAACGCGAGACAGTCCCCTAAGTGGTAAATCCGATGTGCAAAAAAAGTCGAGCAGGATTTTGGCGAGTATTCTATAATACCTAATGTAGGGAGGTGAACCAAGTGCAAGAGCAAATCGACGCGGTGCAGCGCATGCAAGACTACATTGCCGCCCATTGGGACGAAGAAATCCACTTAACTCATTTGAGTAAGGTATCCTACTTCTCCCCCTGGTATTCACACCGTTTGTTCGTCAAATGGCTGGGTTTGACCCCGGCAGACTACATTCGCAAGCTGCGGTTATCAAAATCCGCCCTCAAGTTGCGCGACGAAGCCGTTAGGATTACCGAAGTAGCATTTGATATGGGCTTTGGCAGCGTCGATGGGTATCAGCGCGCTTTCTATCGGGAATTCGGCCGTAATCCCGGTGACTATGCCGCCCACCCCGTGCCTTTGTATTTGTTCAATCCGTACGGTGTCAAATTTAGCAAACCGGAAAGGAGCCCGACCATGAATTCTGTAAAACATGTTTTTGTGCAAATACTAGAAAAACCGCAACGCAAAGTGCTCATCCGCCGAGGTGTGAAGGCCACTCATTATTTTGAATATTGCGAAGAAATCGGATGCGATATCTGGGGGCTGCTCTTGAGCATGGCGACCGCAGGCAGTGAACCCGTCTCGATGTGGCTTTCGGAGCGCGACCGCAAGCCCGGTACTTCGGAGTATGTGCAAGGTGTAGAAGTACCCCTAGAATACGCAGGAGAAGTACCCGAAGGATTCGATGTGCTGGAACTACCCGCCACCAAGTATTTGATGTTTCAAGGGGAACCCTTCCCTGAGGAAGAATACTGCCGTGCCATTGACGAAGTCCAAGATGCCATCGAAAAGTATAACCCCAAGTTTATTGGATACGCTTGGGACCCCGAGAACCCCCGCATTCAACTGGAACCCACCGGCGGACGTGGTTACATTGAGCTGGTCGCCGTCAAACCATTGGGTTAAATTGTAGCTTCTGACCCCGAACAACAAAACAGCAACAGATTTCCGAAGGGAGCATTCCCTTTTGAACCTGTTGCTGTTCTTTGTTAATGTGGATCCGACACTGTTGGCAAATGCTTGGGCAACGACCCCACCACAATGATTTTTTTCTCAGCATCCCATAAATAGTAAATACGAATCATTTTTTCCGAGTTAGTACCTACCTTTAAGTGATAGGTCAGTGCTTGCTCATGCGATTTCCCTTTTTCTGATTTGCCGTATTTGATTTTGTACTCATCCCAATATTTCTTCAAGGTTGTTTCCGATGAGGTAGACACTTCAAAAGGCCGACCATATTTTCGGGTGCATCGCAAACGAAGTTGCACATCGTCTATCTTCTTTAACAACCAATCGCGTTGTTCATTCGCTAAAAACTCCAGTGCTGAACATAGCGCAAAAACATCGATATCCGGAAGCTCTACACTCTTCAGTACGCTCAATGCTTTTTGGTGTAGAATCAGCTTCCCTGCTTGGGTTCGTTCTACCCAGGCCGCCACTTCTTCCACCTCATTTGGCCAATTCCGTTGCGCTTTCAGCCAATCGATGAGTCCTTGGTCCTCCTCGTTTCGCCATTTACTCGCACGCTCGAGCTCAAGGTATTCTTTTTCCCAGCGTTTGGCATCGGCACGCGCTTCTGCCAGCTCCTCTTCTACTCGTGCCAAGTCCTCTTTCCATTCCACCAGCTGGCGACGCCAACTGGCCCGTTCGTTTTCAATGCCGTTCTCCCGCGCATCCCACTTTTCCATCCATCGCAGCTGTAGTTCTTCCTTCGACTTGGCCAAATCCATGAAGCGACTCTGCTCTAAAATCTTCGCCTCCGCTAAGAAAACCACGTCACCAAACTCATTCGGATGGTTCTTCGGTGCATCCTGTAGCTCCTTCAGCAACTCTTCTTTGACCTGCTTCTGGTTCTTGCTCGTGATATGAAACGAATGCGCAGGCACTAAACCATCTGGTTTACAAACTGGATAGACTCGAATCTCGTTCTCTGCCAGTTCCAAGCCAAGCTTGCGAGCCGCTTCATAGGCAGAATCCTCGGCAAACAGAAAAAACTGGGCATACCCCATGCGCAATCGGGGAACATCATCTAGTAGACCACAAAACGGGTGGGTAGATGCTGATTTTGCTGCCGAATTTGGGTCAACGAAAGGAAGGTTTATGTGTGGACTGCCAGGTCTTTGTATCGCGATCACTTCAAGCAACTGAGCGATCTTCAACACTGTTTCACGGCTCATCGTCGTCACACCTGGGGTAGTCATACGTGTCACGACCGCCGGCAGGGTGCGTTTCTTGTTTTTGAGCCACAGCATCAGCTTATGGACCTCTCCTTTGGAAACGCTCCAGCACGACTCCACAATGGGCCACTCGCCAAAGAACTTCAGACCAGAGTTGCGCACCAAATCCTTTATTACCGCCGGGCGATACACTTCGCAAGGCTCCATGGTGCCCAATGGCTGAGAAACGAGGGTGCGAAACCCCATTTCCACTTTATCGTGTGTCAGACGAAAAGCAATGTTGGTTTCAAAAATCCGTCCGGCGACCGGAGTGCGACCGGCTTGATGACCATCACCCAAGTCGGGCTCGCTAAGTTGCATGGCCCATACCCCTTTTTCGGCAATCCAGACCACCTCTACCGTGTAACCCACGGCAATGCGGAACGAGCGTAAGCACTCTAGGCCTACAGTGGCAACTTCGCTCGCAGATGGCAGCTGCAAATCCGCCGGAACCTCTAACTCGCGAAAGCGTTCTCGCAACCAGGAAAATGTGGTTAATATAGCCGTAAGCAACGTTTGCTCGGGAGACGCTTTCCCGGTCATGGTGGCATAGAACTGATAGGTCGGAAAACGCTCATTGGGTTTCAACAACAATGGGTTTCTGTTCAGCATCTCATCGGTAGGGGGCATATTGTCACCTCCGCACAAAATTTGTTGAATACCAATTATTTCGTTTTATGTCGACATTATCCTTTTATTTTACAAAATTGAACCCCTCATTCGAAATGAAATCCCTCGTTCCCTTACTAGTCATTCATTAGGGTGTGTTAAATGTCAGAGTGGTAGATTGGTTGGCGAAGCCGGAACGCAAGATTAGTGGATTACCGGCGGGTAAATCATACACCGAGTATTCCCCATCGAGCGACTGAAGGTATCCGTTCGTGTGCTGCAAAACAGTGCCATCGGAGGTCTCTACTTCGAACCATCCACCATATAGTATATTGGAAACCTTCCACTCTGTCTCGCCTACCTGCTTGATTCTCGGTTCCGGAACCGCAAAGTCTCCCTCTGCCACATATAATTTGAGCTCGCTGACATAGGTCTGCGGCATAGAAAAGTCGGGGTCTACTGCAGAGTTCATCCATACTCGTACGTCCCATTTGCGTAGCCCTTGCATCCCTTCCCGCATGAATGCCTGCCATGGTATGATAACCTCGCTCTGCCCTTCGGCAAACAAAATCGTCACCCGCCCAGCGCTGTCGGGAGTCCATTGTGCGGAATAATCCACCCCTTGTAGTGCCTCGGTATAGGCGAAATAACTTCCCGGGCTCCCGATTTGCAACCGCACCTCCAACTCCGGCAAGGTTCCTATGCTGTTTGGAGAACGTTTCAGCACCATGTTGCCACTTTCTCCTTCTTTATATAGCATTTCTCCTACCCCCCAACCTACGCGGGAACGCTGCTCCGGTGCCACACTGACATCTTCCACCAGCACCGTAGTCACATTGCTGGTAAAGGTCTTTTCACCCGTCACACCTACGATCTTCACTAAAAAATCTCGGCTCGATTGTACATCGTACCCATCGAATATATCAATATACAGCCACGCTTCCTCTGCACCCTCGGCGAATGCAACTCGTCCGGTGCTGTTTTTGTAATTGAGCTGATAATCCGTACCCTGTATTGCCGTGAGAGGTAACAGCTGCGCCTCCACTTCAAAGCCACCTTTCTCACCTGAGGATTGATCCAGCAACCGTACACGCAATTCCCCTTCGTCTTCGCGAACGCGCAGCAAAGAATCGGCTAGTACTACATCGCTGACCAAGGGTTCTTCCAAGGTTACACCCCATGCATAAATCGGATACCTCGTTTGGTCTGCAGTCATACCTCCACCAAAGATCACTTGGCCCGCATGGCCAATGCAAGTATTCACTGCGAAGCGCCCTCCTTCGCCAAAGCTCTTGCGTTGTAGTAGCACTCCTTCTCCTGACAAGCGCAGTAGGTCATCACCGACTGTTACATATATATCACCTCTGGCATCCAGGACCGGTGCTCCCGATATTTCTTCCTCAAAATCCTGTTGCCATAGCACTTTGCCGTCTTGGCTCCCCAATGCCAGCATCGACGATCCCACAGGCAACATCATCATACCTTGTGGATGTAGAACCGGTTGTCCCACTTGGTTCCATGTTCCCGCTAAAACTCGTTGCCACAGTGGCGATGCATTCTTGGTGGACATAGCGGTCAGCAATGTGGAGGTACCCTGATCGTTCATGACATAGAAGATTGAATATTGTGGTGAAACAAAATCCAACATGGCTGCTGACAACAAATGGTCCACCCCATACAGCGTCTGCTCCACCGAAAAATCGTCCAAACGCATCACATCAATGGTATGATTGTGCGCAACAAGAAGCTTGCCATCTTGAGTCACTACCGGAATGTCGCCTTGCCAATACTGTGCCTCGTCGATAAGATGATCGCTCACTCGTCCGTTTGGCTCGATTCGCAATACGTGCAAGAATGTCTCACCCCACATACGTTGAGCCAGAGCGTACATGTTCCCCTGCGTATCGGCATAGAACAAGTCACTCGTCCAGAATCTCCACTCTGTGCCATCTGCTCGATATAAAATCAGAGGGTGCTCTTCCCCAGTGAGTAAATCCTTTCGGATTAACATATTGTCTCCACGTAAGAAAACCGCGTCTTCGCCCTGTAGCAAAGGGGACTTCCCATCGGTTTCCCAGAGCAATTGCCCCGTTTTGCTATACGCATGTACATGGTACATGTAATCGCGTCCATACATCAGTGTGACACCATTTCCGGCCTGCAACACCTTCACATCATTGAAGCTGGGGTTGACCTGCCACAACGGTTGTTCCCAATCAGCAGCTGCAATCGGTACCTGTCTGTTCCAATTATGCAAAATCGGATAGACAGCCAAATCGCCATAATCGGCAGCGCTGTAGCCCAAACCGGATGTGAATGGCGCGGCTTCCGATGTGATTACTGATACATGTTGCTCCACTCCTTCAAATCGTAAATCTGCGGAATGTAGTCGTAAAGCAATGGTGCTCAGTCCTGCTGGCATCGAATCTTGAGCATAGATACCAACTTTTCTCGCAATCGGCGCTTCTCCGGCAGCAAACGAAACGCTTTGTGGCAATGCAACCAACCCCATTGGGACCACCACTTGAACCGTGACATCTGCTGTAGGTGTCTGACGCAGCGTGACGCCTATCTCGCTTCCTGCACGATTTTTCCACACACTGGCTGCGGCAGAAACGTGCATGGTTTCACTCGCCTGGCCCACTGTAACAAAATTCTGTATAAATGTTTTCGCGACTTGCGAGTCACCGCCTGCTGTTTGTGTATGCCAGGTTGCTTGTGTGGTCTGCCAGAAAACTCGATTGTTATCGGGACTAAACGAAAGCCGTTCGATGTTATCCACCAGAAGTGCCAAATCCCAGCAGGTTCCACTATGGAGATCCCAGACTTTTAAAACGGCCTGTTGTCCGGTTTGTCGCATAACAGCAGCAATATATCGACCATTAAATGAAAACGCTGCTGCTTCAGGAATTCCTTCATACAATACCACTGAGGCTCCTCCGAGTTGTCGCAGGACCAAGCCATCCCGATTTCTACCAGCACCTTGACTATCGTGTAAGAGCACTGCGGTTCCATCAGGAGATATTGCCAACAAACGATTCGGTAGCGATGTTACATACCTCTCTTCTCCACTTACACTATCGACCACATAAAAGTCCCGGTGCAGAGTGGGTATGCTGTCCAACCATTCTCTTTGCAGAATGTAGCGTTCCTGACGATCCCATGAAAAACCGTAAGAACGAGCCACCTCGCCTTCCACCGCTTCCCGTTGCCATGTTCCTAGAGGTTGCGCGTTGTTGATGCCAAATTCCACATACGATACGCGAAGTTCCTTTTCATCCAATCCCCAAGCAATGTGTTTGGGCATTTCTTCTTCTATGTCATGCGGTAGAGCAATGTCCAACGGATGTGAGCCGTCCGCTTCGGATATTTGAAGCCAATATCCTGGCAATGCTACATAACGACCCGAAGGAGAAACAGCTAGACGCAACATCTCACTAGGGTATGCTTGCATCCACCCCGTAGCAGTTGTTATTCTACGCAAGGGCTCTCCTGCTCCATTCAGCAAACGAACACCTGTTTCGTCATTAGAATACCCAAAGGTTTGTTTGCGAGGAGTAAGTAGATTCGCCGGATATTCGCTCGGTGGGATGATTGTTTCACCGCTACTTCGCCAAAACAATTGATCGCCGGCTTGCCATGTCATGTTGACCTTGCCATCACCGCGGTTAAGCAAAGCAGGATGACCCAATCGCACGCCTTGAATACGACTGGTTAGCGGGTAATAGGGTCTTTGGAAATGAGTTCCTCCATCGAAAGAACGAGTAAACCAGACTTGCGACGTATAGCCCAGGGTCTGATTCTCCGATATCCCCGCAGGTGTGATCTCTAAAAACAGGAGAGCAATGCTACCATCTTTACCCAGTGCTAAGGTGGGACTTTGCGAATGACCTTCAGAATGGGTTAGATTCACCGGTTCGTTGACGACTCCCCCGGTTACAGTCGCCAAATACACCTCCTCACGCTGGTTCATGGTTCCAGAGGCAGGTGCAGAGTTCTCCCACACTACCACAACTTGCTCAGCCGCACTGACCGGGTGTCGACCAATGACGATGGAAGGATTCTCGGCTTGTGCTTCGCCACTGTTGCGACTTAGTCTCAAAGATGCAGCCGGGAGCAAGGATGTTGAATTTGCAGAGATTTGCACATGGCACAGGTAGAGATCACTCTGTCTTAAATGAATCCCCTGATATGCCACGTAAAAACCATTTTCATGTTTGGTTAATGCCGGGCGCGATATGCTGTTAGCCGACAAAACCACTTGATCTAGTAATTGAGCTCCGGATGAAGGTAAGGTGTACCACGCCGTAATGGTTTGGCCGACCATGCCATCGTCAGCAATGTACGCCAAAAACAACTCAGCCTGATTGTCGTCTTGCCAATCACCTACCCAGGCGACCGGCTTCAAAGCGGAACTCATTCCTCCCGTCAAAGGGACGGGTATCGACCAACTTCCTCCATCATAAATACTGCAATACAATCGATCTAACTCTCCATCACGACCGGTGTATACGAAGTAAAACCGGTTACGATAAGCGACTAAACAACCTTTATCGGGTGCGGTCTCCATGGAACCTAAATTGGAGGCGATGTGCTGAGGTGTAGCCATATTCCCGTTCGCATAGATTTCAGCAGCAATCCACTGAGCTGCGCCACGTTCGTTTAGAGCAACCCAAGCAGCCATGCGTAAGCCGCTGGTTTCATCCTCGGCCAATAGTGGTCGCATTGAGGTGATGCCATTTTGCGAAAATACAATTTCGGATCCCCAGCTTTGCACCAAACTACCACCGGCTATGTCACTCATATCTTCCTGCTCTAGCACCTTGATACGGTTGTTCAGTGAACTGGAGGTTTGTCCGTCTGCCAAAAAAGTAAGGCGTTCGTGCAACACGTGTAATAACGGGTGATTTTCGGCGGTGACTTCATTGTATTCTTTGGGTTGAGTAAATGGTTCTTCCAGACTTGGTTCAACAATTGCGTAGTATTGTGACTGGCTTTGGGGATTCGTTGCTTCAAAGTCATCGAATATAATCTTGTTCATCCATGGAGTATGCGAGAAGCCACGACCTAAAACTGGATAACTTTCGCCATCGATGAGATTCGGCGGCATAAAGTCGATGACGGGGGCCAAAACTTGCAGGTCTATTCCATTGGATAATCCCGCTGAACGATCGATAGGCGCTCCGCCTTCCATGGCTTGCTTTAAGTGCACTGCCACTCTTAGCTGCCCGGACAAGGTGTCCGGCACTTCCATGCAAAGTTCTTCTCGGCGTTGCTGTTCACTACCCACACCTTTATAGAGAAAGTCAGGTAACAAACCATCTATATGAATCCCCGGAACTCCTGCGGTATACACGTTCATGTACTGACTCGAAGAAGCAAAACCCAGTCCCTGTACATGTAGAGTCTCTCCCAAATAAACTTGGCGAGTTTCCAACCCCGCTTCATCTGTCACATGTTCCAAGTTTGGGCCCAATGGAGCATTGACCGAATACTCCTCTGCTATCTGATTGGCAGAGATAACACGGAAAGGTTTACTCACCGAGATATACTCTGCTTTTATCTTTCCTTCCCTAACGAGGCGAATGTTTGGAACAATCGTTACGGTCACCAAGCCTGGTTTGAGTGGAATCAAGCGCAACCCGATGCTGTCGCTCCATTCGGTTCGCAACACACTCTCATCTGACGATACCGCCGAGAGTCGTACATCAACGTTTTCCAGTTCCAACTCCAGATCCACCAATCCACCCACTAAATCGACAATAAAACTAGTACCAATGCCGTCTAACATGTTGTCGAGACCTCTGGTTTCGTCCAAACCGACATTAAAGTCCATGTTTCCTCGTGCTATGTAGGATTGGCCTGCCAATAAGATTCCTGGCGTATCGATAAATCCCGCATAAGCGGGCGATTCTTCTTCAAAGTTCAGTTGTTCCGGTTCGTGAAATTCAGAAATCAATGCATTTAGTACACTGTTTAGGCTGTTGGCTTCTCGCAGCAAATCCCCAATAGCATACTTCATACTTTGGTACCAATCGTGATCAAAACTCATTTGCGGATTGATTTGCGCATACATCAAATCCTGCAACATCTTATCTCCCGCCGAACGGATTTGGTTGACGATTCTGCGATACTGCTTCATTAACACTTCTATCTCACCGGCATTATTTCTTAAGGTTTCACCGGGCAAAAAAGTCTGATCCGCTTGTTGTGTTAATCGTCTCCAGTTGTCCTCATATAAAGAAATCTGCTGCAACGCACGTAGCATATCGGTGCTAAAGCCTTCGGGCATGGTCTCGCTTGTGCTTCCATAGGGTTGCTGCAGCAAGTGCAGTACGTCATCGTGCAGATATTGCAGTTCTTCTATACCCACAAACACGTTGCTCAAGCTGCTTAGCAAAGATTCATTCTGCCACTCGGGAAGTGCTGGTTCTTGAGCATGGCCAAAGTATTGCTCGATGTGAACATCATCCACATACTCAAAGCGCAACGACCCTGCAACTGCACTGCTGGTGCTACAGCTGAGTACTGTATAAATGGCTCGTAAACTAAGCAGTATCGGTTGAATGATAGCTTGACGAAAGCTTTCAATTTCGGCAGCCAAGGCAATAGCACCGCTTCCCGAACCTCCAAAAACTAATCCGGCAATGCCGCCTACAGTGAGTGATGCTTCCATTATTTTCAGATTTCGGTCGAGACTGCGAATCTTGTCTCTGGCATTACGCACGTCGTTTGTGATTTGGTCAACTTTCTCCAAACGGTCTCCAATCGTATAATCTTGACCTGTTTCTGCCAAGAGTCCCACGGGATCTTTATTCAAGGGAGCGATCTGCTCTGGCACTCCACTACTTTGTAGCATACGATTGATTAGTTCTTGGGCTTCAGGGGAATATTGCATCAGCTCGGTCTGAGCATGATTCATTTGTTGTTCTGCTTCTCCCAACAACTGTACCATTTGACTCTGTAGAGCAAGTGGTAAACTCGCCACCTGTAGTGTATCGGACACCTCCTCGGCAGTGGTCAACAACGATTGTGTAACCTGCATGAGTTGTCGTGTTTCATTTCCTTGAGCTGCTGGAAGGGCTTCGGCGTTGAAGCTCTTCTGATTACTTATACGCCCCTCGACCTCGACTTCAACCTGATGAATGCCGGCATTGAGCACCGGAGCCAGCACCTCTAGGTAATTGCTCCCTACCGAAACCACCGAGGCAGACAGTTTTGTGCCATCCGCTTGGATGAACCGTACAATATTTCGCTCCGGAGTGCTGGCAAAACCCTGTCCTGTCAATAAGACAGATGTGCCAAAGCTGCCTTGATCTGGAGCGATGGTCACGATTTCCGGGGCAGAGCGTTCGCCAAGCTGATACATCCGATTCATGGGTAATAAGCCTTGCAGATTTTGCAGCAAGATTACCTTAATCTTATAGAGTTGTGGGTCGCCTTGTAACGTCCAAGCGATGTCGCCGATGCGATACATTCCTGCTGCATCGGGTAAAGCCAAAGGATGCAACCCTATCATTTTCCCATTGAGTTGCGCCGTGAGGAAACCCATCGCTTGCTGGCTTTCCCCTTTCTCTATATGTACAGCATCCAGAGTAAAAGAGTCCTCCCCCTCTTCGGCAAGGTGTCTGGTCCATTCCAATCGATGGACTTGCGCGTTACCCAGTAGCGATTGCGCAGAAATCGGTGTAGAAACCTGCATCATCATAGAGACAAATAGTAAAATAAAACAAAGAATTCGTGTCTTGGATTGTCTCATGAGCGTTCCTCCTTGTTGTCCGATGCTCCTGGAAAATGAAATCCTTCCAGTCGCTTCTTTTGCTTTTGCAACTCGCTTTGCACATATTGTAGTTCCAATCGTGTCAAAGCGGCATCAGATTCCCGATGTAAGTAACTCTCTCTTCCCAATCTTTCATATAAGCGCACGCTGCGTTCTTCCAGCTTGGCAATGATTTCTCCTAAATCAAAGAGTTCTTGGATGAAATGCTCTTCCATAGTATCCCTCTTCTCCTGTATTTTTTTCCAGTGTAACATGCATCCATGGAGAGGGGACAGTGAGAATCCGCCAAATCGAAATGACAATTGTCATTTTTGATTGACTTTTTTGGTCCCAATGAGTAGAATCATGGCGAAGGATGTGACATCATGCAAGTATCCGCCAAATTAGCAGACGAGGTTTTTATCATTGAAGCCTGGCACTTGTTCTCATTGTTGGTTTCCTTTGGTTTCAATTGGTTTATTTCTCACAAAGCGAAAAAGGGTGCATTGTTGTCTTGTTATTTGTTGGCTCAAGGTTCTTTGGCTTTATGGATGTTGGCTAAAATCGGCAAGACCGTTGCTTCTACCTTGGATCTACGGTGGTTTTTTGTGGTACTTCAGTATTTTGCTTCTTCTTTCTTAGGTCCTTTGGTATTGTTGTTTGCCATGGTCTATCGGTTTCATCGCTTACCGTCGCGCAGGAGAATCTTCTGGCTGCTTTTGCCCGGAATGATCAGTTTTTTGCTCGTGTGGAGTAACCCTTGGCACTTTATGTTCTATAGTCGATTCACCCTATATGCCGATGATTTCGGACCTCTGTTCTATGGTGTCATGAGTGTTACCTATGCTTATTTAGCTGTTGCCTTCTA
>CALCNS010000108.1 GCA_937897315.1 uncultured Bacillota bacterium | reverse complement strand
CAGACTATGTACGGTCGGTGGGATTCGAGATGCCGTCATGTTCCGCGACTTTCATTTGCTAAGCGGTTTTCTAGCTATATTTGTCTTTGCTTTGGTTGCTAATCTCGTTAATGGGACCTTTAAGATTGGTTGGACGGGGCAACCGATTGCACATACCGATTTTCTCTGGAATGCGA
Source organism: uncultured Bacillota bacterium (assembly GCA_937897315.1). Taxonomy (GTDB): domain Bacteria; phylum Bacillota; class JAAYKD01; order JAAYKD01; family JAAYKD01; genus CALCNS01. Next base: position 1,560 of record CALCNS010000108.1, on the reverse strand, counting down.
TGGGTATGGTATTAGTCGGGTTTGCTTCGGCTTTACTAGGTGGATGTCCATTAAGACAACTCATCCTAGCCGGTGGAGGAAACAGCGATTCCGCTATAACAATCTTTGGCTTACTGGTGGGAGCAGCCATATCTCATAATTGGGGACTCGCTTCATCCGCTGCAGGTCCGACTCCTGCTGGCAAAATTGCGGTCGTCGCGGGATTAATCATCACGTTGTTGATTGCTTTGATGAATCGTTCGAAAGGAGCACAAAAATGAAAACAGTGGATGCCAGAGGATTATCTTGTCCCGAACCCGTCTTGTTGACTCGGAAAGCGGTCAGCCAAGGATTACCTATGGAAGTCTATGTCGATCATGAAGTAGCGTTGGAAAACATTCTGCGATTCTGCTCTAAAGAAAATCTGAAAGCAGAATTTCAAAAAAAAGAAGAATACTACCTCATACATATCGAAAAATGATGAGTAAAGTGTATATCGCTACCTTTCATACGCATTTTGGGGCGATGCAATTACATCGTCGTCTCAAAGCAGGTGGAGTGGAGTCTCTCGTCATGCCTGTCCCACGTAGCTTATCATCCTCCTGTGGAATTTGTGTACGATTTATATCGGAGTCCCCTTTGGATTGGCAAGATGCAGAAGATTTGGAGCAAATTGTGTTATATGAACAGGGGAAACCCTATACAGTGCTGTTTCATAAGGATGACTAAAAAAAAGGAAACCTTCGCTTACATAAGTTTTGTGGGCGTAGGTTTTTTTTCATCAGCTAAGAAATCGCGAAAAAAATCTTTTTCCTATCTTGACATATTCCTAGTTAAGAGGTAGGATATAAATACAAAGCCGACTAGGCAGATAGGAATTAAGAGGTGATTCTATGAAGTTCTCAACGCGCAGTGAATATGGGTTGCGGGCGATGGTCGTGTTGGCCGGAATTGAAGATGCAACACCGGTTTCTCTACGCCAAATTGCTTCTTTGGAACAAATATCGGAGCAGTATTTGGAACAGATTTTCATGGATCTAAAAAAGGCAGAGTTGGTGCAAAGTATACGTGGTGCTTATGGCGGGTATCTTTTGGCCAGGGATGCATCTGAAATATCGATTCGACAGATATTAGAGGTTTTAGAAGGACCTATTTTTCATTGCGAGTGTTTAGGTAAAGATGGTGAGCAACCTTCCTGTAGTTTTAAAGAGGAACCTTGTATCGTTCAGGTTGTTTGGAGAAGACTTCAAGATGGGATGGATCATATACTAGAAGGTATGAATTTGCGAGATTTGCAACAGGGAAAATATCTATAGAGAAAAGAGAGGACGGATATCATGAAGAGTATTTACATGGATCATGCCGCTACCACTCCGGTAGATCCAAGAGTTCTGGAGGCGATGTTGCCAACCCTGACCCAAGTATATGGTAATGCTTCGAGTGTTCACCATATTGGTCAGGAAGCCAGAAAGCTTGTGGAAGAGGCTAGAGAAAAAGTCGCAACAGCGCTTAACGCGAAACCGGGTGAAATTTTCTTCACTGCGGGAGGAACCGAAGCCGATAACTTGGCTGTATTAGGGG
>CALCNS010000107.1 GCA_937897315.1 uncultured Bacillota bacterium | reverse complement strand
GAAGTGGGGAATACTCAAGCGGTCTTAAATGGCGAGTTAGAGCCGTTTGTCCAAGGATACTTGCGTTGTTTGGCTACGGGTCAGTGGTTGGAGAAAGAATAGAGAGGATGATTTGATGTCCAGGAAATGGTTTTGGCTCGTAGGTTTACTTTGTTTGGGCATGGCGTTTTTTCAGGCACAGGCCACGACTCCACAGGATCCGCTGATTTCCTTAAGTTATTTGGAGCTGCGATTCAATACACTTCGTGAAGAAGTGAAAAGTTGGATCCAAGAGGCCATGGAATCGGCGAATACTCCTCAAACCCCGACAGAACCGACTACCCCCGGGGAACCCCTTCCGGAAACACCTGGGACAGATCCGGTCGTAGTACCAACTCCGGAACCAACCCCTACGTGGGAAGTGATTTCTATGAAAGTAGGTGAAACACTTATCGCCGAGGGAGGATGTGAAATTATTCTTCGAGCGGGTAAGGCGTATGCGATTGCATCCATCAATGGGGGAATCGCCAATCTGACACAAGGTGTGGATTTAACAACCGGGAAGGAAATCCCTACCAATCATTTGCTTTTAGTCCCTCGAAGTGATGGACGTGGTATGAAGATATTGGATTTATCGTATTTGATGATTAAAGGAAAATACACCATACAAGCTACTCCATAAGCGAAAACCACTATACGATTCACATATTTAAAAGCAGGGACAGACCCCACTCGGAAATTTCCGAGTGGGGTCTGTCCCCTTTGGAAAATGAACGGATTAATGTAACGTAAAAAAGCGTCGTATGGTTTCCTCTATGAGCACAGGTACTACTCCCAAAGTGTATTCGGCATCAATGCGCTCCAAAAATTGATGAGCATCTTTGCCGTAAGAGCCAATATTTACTACCGGCATAGAAAGACGTCCAATGAGCGCAAAATCGGTTTGCTGGCGTCTGAGATTTGCGGGGTAGTTATCTGTATAAGAGTTAAGAGCAGCGGGGTCATCGCTTACACTCAAAAAGCTGGAATCCGCAATATAGGGGAAGAAGAAGCGCGTATTAAGGATATAAGGCTTTAGCAGTTCTTGATTCGCCACGATGGTTTCTTCGACCGCCTGAATTAAACGTGCATCTTTTGCGTTTTTCCGATCTAGTTGAATCCTTGGGTAATACATGCTACCAAAGAAAAGAATAATCGCCGGCCGCTTATCGGGTTGATATTGCCAAACGAATTCTACCATAGCCGTGTTGTACTCGCGCAAATCCATATTTGCCTGGCAGAGTTCTTCCGCTTTTTCGTGTAAAGCCCTTTCGAATGTTTGACCATGAGTCGCGATAGCCTGGTCGACTATTTCTTTGTACGACAAGACGCGAACCTGCCAAGGTAATGCTTGTTTTGGTAAGTGACTCAGAGCGCAAAAGCGATCATATCGTTCCTGTAAGCGTTCGAGTGCCTTTTGGCAAGATGTAGTGGCAGCCTGTGCCATTTTCTGCAAAATGATTTCCGGGCTCCACTGGTGCACAGCAAGATTAAAATAAACGAGGGTGCTAACATTGGTTTGCACCGTATAAAACTTCTTAAAGTCGTGTAAACGAAGACTAATCGGTGGTGTTGCGACTTCATCCAATGCGATGTCACAATATTCTGGGTTGTAACTGAGCTCGTCAATAATGGCTGCAGCTAAATAATTCGGATCCAAACCACCAAAGGGATCTCCCACATGAGTCTCTTTTCCTACAATATAAAAGGAGGGAAGCTGTTTGCCAACCGTTCCATAATACAAGTAACGGCTGTCATCTCCAGGAAAACGAGGGGCGGTGTAGTCGGCGTTGATGGCCCCTTTCATGACTAAGCTGTGCTTTTGGCAAAGGCGTTCTATTTCCGGCAAAGCCGAAAGAATACCGCGTGAATTGTCTTCTTCATCACATTCTGCCAAAAAGAAGAGATTGCCAGTGAGGGCTTCTGTATGGTTCGCCAACTCTTCCAAAACGGCTATGTGTGCAGCTAACCCGCTTTTCATATCGAGAATACCTCTTCCGAACATCCATTTCTCTGAGTGGATATCTTTTTCTACATCTTTCGGAAAGGTCATTTGTTGTAGATGGGTTTTTAAGGATTCAGGGGAGAAAGCAACATTTTTTAGATCGTGAAAATCGTCGATACCAACAGTATCCATATGTCCCAATAGCAAAATGGCGTCTTTGCAAGAGCGTTGTTCACCCTTGACCAAAGCAATGACATTGTAACGTATATGATCGTCTTTTTCTGTGGTCTGTAAGAGCAACTGATCCGGGTATTTTTGAAAGTAAGGATGTTCTGCCAGAATGTTATAAATATATCGAGCGATATGGGCTTCTCCTGGGCTCCCTACTACACTACCATGTGCTACCAAATCTTTGGTTAGCTGCTCTGCTCGTTGCCGAAGATTCATCGATTCCACCTCTTCTTTTTTTTGAGTTGATTACAATATAACAAACCATGGCAAAAAAAGCAACGCAAACTCGAAACCTGTTCATGTTATGCAGGAAGCAACGAAGTAAATGGGGAAACCAGTAGAAGAAGTGTGTAAAAGGGGGAGTGTATCTTGAAACCTTTGCTCTATGATCACTATTATTCGTTTCATGAACTGAGCCAAGCACTAAAAGACTTGGTACAAGCGTATCCCGGGTTCTCGAGCTTGAGCGATGTAGGTGTTAGCCCCGAAGGTCGCCCGTTATGGCTACTGACGGTTACTGATTTTTCTTCCGGGGCACCGGAAGAGAAACCAGCATATTACATCGATGGCAATTTTCATGCCGGAGAAGTCACCGGTTCTATGGTGGCTCTCTATACCGCTGAAACCTTGTTGAGGCAAAGCGGCGAAACCGAAACCTCACAGCTACTGAAAGAAGTGACCTTTTATATTATTCCACGTGTTTCACCCGATGGTGCCGAAGTGTATTTAACGACTCCTGCAACCTTGCGGTCGGTTCCTCGAGCCTATCCTGAGCCGGAACAACAACCCGGATTAGTGGCAGAAGACATCAACGGGGATGGACAGATTCTTTTAATGCGACAGAAAAGTCCTTATGGTGATTGGAAAGTTAGTACCTTGGATCCCCGACTCATGGAACGTCGTCGCCCGGACGAGTGGGAAGGTGAGTTTTATCGTGTTTTTTCCGAAGGACGTATCGTGCAGCCGGAGTACCTTGAGGGTGATATTCAACCAGCTCCCACTCTATGGGGTATGGATTTAAACCGGAACTTTCCCTGCAGCTGGGATGTGGAGGCAAAACAAACAGGAGCAGGTTCCTATCCTCTTTCTGAGCCCGAGACCAAAGCAGTTGCCGATTTTGTCCTAACACATCCAAATATTGGGTATGTGTCCACCCTTCATACGACAGGAGGAGCATTGCTACGCTTGCCGGGTATTAAGCCCGAGAAACAGGCACCCAAGCTTGATATAGAAATCTTTAAAGCCATTGGAGACATGGCTACCGAAGAAACCGGTTACTACAACATCAATGTATTTAACGAATTCTTTTCCGACCCGGCTTTAGTACTCAGTGGAGCGTTTGATGACTGGTTATACTGCAATCGCGGAATTCCGGCACATACCATTGAATTGTGGGATTTGGCGCATCGCGCTGGAATACCTTCTTTGTATCCTCGTAAAGAAAAGAGCGAAGCAGAGTTGCTACAAGACTCACTGAAAGTGTTACAGTGGAATGACCGAATGCTGCAAGGGAAGGGATTTGTGCCTTGGACGACCTTTTCTCACCCTCAGTTGGGAGAAGTAGAAATCGGTGGCTTCCTCACCAAAACCGTATTGCAAAACTGTCCACCTGAATTTTTGGCAGCAGAATGTCATAAAGTATGCAACTTCCTCTTGCGTAATGCCAAAACCTTACCTAAGTTATGGCTTGAATCGCTCGAAGTGACACGCCTAGATGCTACGCTTTGGCGTATTGATGCCAAAGTTGGCAATATTGGGTATCTGCCTACACACTTAACTGCTGAAGCCATTCAGTTAAAAACAGCGAAAGAAGTGGTTGCCGAATTGGTTGGAGTGATGCCAAGCGACGGGAAACCCTTACGCCGAACAATAGGTCACTTAGCCGGACGAGCTGGGCGGTCTGGTCGTTTTGTGGAAGGGGGATTTCGTGGCAGAGTCGATGCTGATTGTAGTCGATGGATTAGCTGGACGGTGCAGGGTTCGGTAGGAGATGCTTGTCGTTTACAAGTTAGTTGCCCTACCGCGGGTGTTCTCCATCAGTCTTGGCTACTGAAAAATTAAATATTGCGTAAGCAGGAAGAATATTTATTCGCGTTGAAGTATAAATATAAAATTTACGAGGAGGTTGTCTATGCTCACTTTCACCTATGATCATTATTATACCTACGAAGAATTAACTCAGGCACTAAAGACCTTAGCGGAGAAACACCCACAATTATCTAAGCTTACTTCCATTGGAGTCAGCCCCGAAGGACGACATCAATGGCTCATGCAATTGACCGATGAGCGCACTGGAATGCCGGAAAGCAAGCCGGCTTATTACATTGATGGAAATCATCATGCTGGAGAAGTAACTGGAGCGATGGTCGCATTACATACCATTGATTATTTGCTCAGTGAATCTACTCAATCGGATGTAGCCAAGCTGTTGGAGCGGTATACTTTCTATGTTTTACCTCGAGTTTCACCCGATGGCGCAGAAACGTATTTAACGACTCCCGATATGTTGCGTTCGGCACCCAGAATGTATCCCGAACCGGAACTACAACCCGGATTGGTACCGCAAGACATCGACGGCAACGGACACATCTTGCAAATGCGCATAAAACACCCCCACGGTGAGTGGAAGGTCAGCTTGCAAGACCCTAGGCTCATGGTCAAGCGTCGTCCCGACGAGGAAGAAGGCACGTTTTATCGGATTTTTAATGAAGGAATACTTCATGATTGGCAAGGTGGAGAACCGGAACCAGCTCCTGCCAAATGGGGACTGGATCTCAATCGGAACTATCCCTGCCAATGGGGAGTGGAAGCCAAACAAGCCGGTGCCGGCACATATCCGCTTTCCGAACCCGAGACTCGTGCGGTAGCAGAGTTTGTGCTCGCTCATCCCAACATTGGCAGTGCTTCTACATTGCACACGACAGGTGGAGTCATTTTGCGTCCACCGGGTATTAAGCCGGAGAAGCAAGCACCTAAGTTGGATGTCTCCATTTTTAAAGCGATTGGAGAAATGGCTACTGAAGAAACCGGATATCCTTGTATAAATATCTATGATGAGTTTTTCTCTGATCCAAACAACTTTTCTAGTGGTGCATTTGATGATTGGCTATATGGTCATCTCGGAATACCCGCATATACCATTGAATTGTGGGATTTAGCCAATCGTGCCGGCGTGAAAGACCTTTGGCCGCGTCGTGATAAAACCGATAAGGTAATCGAAGAAGACAATGCCAAAATTATGGCATGGAATGACAGCACCCTTGGTGGAAAAGGTTTTATCGATTGGACACCCTTCCAACATCCACAACTCGGTGAAGTGGAGATTGGTGGATTCTTAACCAAAACGGTAGTGCAGAATTGCCCACATGAATTTTTGTTGCAAGAGTGCGAGAAAGTAACCCGATTTATGTTGCGTCATGCAAAAACACTTCCCCGCCTTGTTGCAGATGAATTGAAAGTAGAGAAAATCGATCAACAGACTTGGCGAGTCTCGTTAAAATTGAGCAATGCAGGGTATTTACCCACACATCTTAGCCAAGAAGCCATGAATATGAAGACAATCAAAGAGACGATTGTAGAGATTTCAGCAAAAACGGTGGATGGGCAACCAGCTAAACGTAAAATTGGGCATTTGGCAGGTCGAGCGGGTCGCAGCTGGAAATTCGAAGGAGGCAACTTCCGAGGTGGGAAAGATCAGGCCTTTAGTAAAGAAATTCAATGGTTAATCCAAGGCCAAGAAGGAGAAAAGCTGCAAATACACGTAACTTCACATAAAGCGGGCGTCTTCAGTATTCCTATTATATTGGCCTAAACTTAACGGATGAGAGCTTCCTTTACGGAAGCTCTTTACTTTTGCTTCAAATCGCCCAAAATGAGAAGGAAAGTCTGTTTATAAACGCGAAAGAAAAGGAAAATAAGCTCTATGGATATGACAGAGAGGAGGAGTTCATTTGAAGCTTTATATTGATACAGCTGATTTCGCTGAGATACAACGTGCTGTCGATTGCGGGATTATTTGTGGGGTAACAACGAATCCAAGCATAATAGCAAAAGCAGGTCACAAGGACTTTCACCGAGCCATACGGGCGATCTGCGAAATCTGTCAAGGACCGGTCAGTGCCGAAGTCTTAGCAACCAACTGGGCAGAGATGGTTCAAGAAGCCAAAGAATTATATGCAGTTCATCCCAATGTGGTGATTAAAATACCCATGACAGAGGATGGCTTAAAAGCAACCAAAATTCTTAGTGAGCTACATATCCCAGTGAATGTGACTTTGGTTTTTTCGGTAGCCCAGGGATTACTGGCAGCTCGAGCCGGGGCTACCTATGTCAGTCCATTTGTTGGGCGGTTGGATGATACAGGAGTAGACGGGTTAGCCGTTGTATCTGAGTTGGCAGAGATTTTTGCTTTCCATGGATTGGATACTCAAATCATAGCAGCCAGTATCCGGAGTGTGCTTCATGTCACAGAAGCAGCCAAAGCAGGTGCACAAATTGCCACTGTGCCGTGGAAAACACTGCAACAAATGATGCTTCATCCGCTAACAGACACGGGTCTGGAAAGATTCCTGCAAGATTGGCAGCAATTGAAAGAGAATAAGAAATAAGGAGAACGTAGAATGAACAGAGAATTGGCTTTGGAATTTGTAAGAGTAACAGAAGCTGCGGCGTTGGCTTGTGGAAGATTATTGGGTCGAGGAGATAAAAACGGAGCCGATGGTCTTGCTGTGGAAGCCATGCGACGCTTGTTCGACAGTTTGAATATTGAAGGAACCGTGGTCATTGGCGAAGGGGAATTAGACGAGGCACCCATGCTATATATTGGTGAGAAAGTCGGCAATGGCAATGGCCCGAAAGTCGACATTGCGGTCGATCCTCTGGAAGGTACTAATTTGGTAGCCAAAGGGTTGCCCGGTGCAATTGCTTGTTTGGCGGCAGCACCGGCAGGATGTTTGCTCCATGCACCCGATATGTATATGGAGAAAATCGCGGTGGGGCCTGAAGCAGCCGGAGTCATTGATTTGACTTGGCCGGTACGCCGAAATTTAGAAGCAGTGGCCAGAGCGAAAGGAAAAACAATGAATGAAGTCACTATGATATGTCTCGATCGCGAACGCCACAGTCATATCATCCGCCAAGCTAGGGAAGCGGGTGCAAGAATTCGTTTGATTACCGATGGTGATGTATCTGCAGCAGTCGCTACCGCTACCCCCAATAGTGGTATTGATATTATGATAGGTACCGGCGGAGCTCCGGAGGGTGTCTTGGCTGCAGCTGCATTGAAGTGTATGGGTGGTGAACTGCAAGGTAGATTGGTTCCCATGAACGAACAAGAAACAGCCCGAGTTTTGGAGATGGGATGCGAATTGGGCAAAGTGTTATATTTGAATGACTTGGTGAAGGGTGACGATGTCTTTTTCGCTTCTACTGGTATTTCTGACGGAGATTTTCTGCGAGGAGTACGGTATTACGGAAATGGTATAGCACAGACTCATTCAATCGTAATGCGGGGTAAGACCGGGACGGTGCGATGGATTGAAGCCACTCACCGTTTAGCCCAAAAGCACTGGGATTTTTAAGATGAACATATATCGAATGCACCGCAATAAAGAGAAAGAGTCTATGCCTTTTTGTTTGCTCATGGCAGATGACCATGAGAATCTGATGGATGACCCTCAACTGCGAGCACTGTTTCAACAAGGAGAGGAATTGATTCTTCCCGATATGGGTGAATGGATGCCTTTACCGGAAGGTGCCGGTCTCATTTCTCTACCGGGAAGAAAACCCTTAGGTATGGATGCACAGGGTGAAGTCTTAGAAATCGATGGGGCGGTCGCTGTGGCTGCCACATTGCCGCAGGGCTATACTCGATTGGCATTACCGGCTTTCGAAGTCGAAAGCGGAGCTGAGGAGTTGCCTCTTTATGGATACGCTGCGGTAGCCTGGCATGAAGATGAGATTTGGGTAGCTGCTCATCCTACTGACGAATTGCGTGATCGATGGGCTCCAAAGCATTTTAATACAGAAAAATTAGAGAGCCTCATCGTTCAGCGTATGGCAGAGTTTCCTACAAATCGAATCGTTGAGCAATTAGCTCATTGTGCTCTGGATTATCGTTGCTTTACTGCTCAAAATATGTTCTATCGGCGCTGGGAAGCCGGTATTCCGGTTTCTCCGGTTTGCAATGCCCGTTGCTTGGGTTGTATATCCTTGCAGGAATCGGAATGTTGTCCCGCGCCGCAAACTAGGTTAAATTTTGTACCTAGCATCGAGGAGATTGTGTCGCTTGGAAGTGCGCATCTGCAACATGCAGAAGAGGGCATGATATCATTCGGGCAAGGTTGTGAGGGGGAGCCCTCTTTGCAGTATCGAATCTTAGTACAGGCTATGCAACAAATTCGGTCTAGGACTCATAAAGGAACGGTCAATATCAATTCCAATGCCGGCCACACAGAAGCCATTACTGCTTTGGTACAGAACCGATTGGATGCCATTAGAGTGTCTTTGAATTCGACCATACCGGAGCTTTATCATGCGTATTACCGCCCTATTTCCTACCAATTTGAGGATGTCTTGCGTTCTATGGAACAATGCAGAATCGCGGGGGTTCAGGTATCGTTAAATTTTTTGGCATTCCCCGGCATTACCGATCGGGAACGTGAAATCGAATCATTACTGAAATTTATACAAGATCACCATATATATATGGTGCAGTTGCGAAACCTAAATATAGATCCCAATCTGTACTGGCAAACGATGAAAGTAACCGAAAGTACTTATGGAAAAGCGTTGGGAATGCTAAAATTAATCGAAATCATCCGCAACGAAACGTCAGCATTGGTGGGTTCTTTCTCCCGAAGCAAGAATTTTAACCAAAACTGACCTATTGCATTACAGATTCTACTTGCTTCACTACGAATTGTATGCTATAATTGTCCCATTCTAACAGTGTACAGAAGTAGAGGTGAAGAAAAGTGAAAGACAAAATCCATCCCAAATTATACGAAGCCGATGTCATTTGTGCCT
>CALCNS010000106.1 GCA_937897315.1 uncultured Bacillota bacterium | reverse complement strand
GATGGATTGTTTGAAGCAACTTATTGGTAATAGAATTCGAGAATTGAGAGAGAATAGGAACCTGTCACCAAGTGAGCTCGCGTCTCAATTGGGAGTAACAAGTACATCTGTATATAATTGGGAACAAGGTAGAAATTTACCGGCGAGTGAATTGCTACCGTCACTGGCAAAGGCGCTTAACACCACCATAGACCATATCATGAGATATGGTAGCAAAGATCAGATCACGCAATCTATGACAAAATACTTCTTTGACTTAGACTTAGAAGAATATTCAAGAGCTGTAGATTTGATTAAGCTCTCAGATGAAGTAAAACTAGATACGGAAATGGAGTTCAGATTAGTTTCCATGGAAATGACGCATATCATGCATCAATCCCGTGAATTGATGAGCCGCTTGGATACCCTTATACAAGACTTTGGCGAGCATAATCAATCCTTAGCTCTGCGAATGCATCGTCAAAAACTACAACTGCAAATTTTTTTTCAAGGTGGAACGGTGGTTTTGGCTCAATTAAAACATGATTCCGAAAACAACCCCTCTTTTCTTACTAAATATAAACAGATAAATGGCTTATTGTTGACAGATCACAGTACAGAGGCTTTGAACTTGTGCAAGGAAACAAGAGAAGAATACCCATCAAAAGAACTGGATATTCTTCTAGCGGAATGTAAATGGATTTCTGGAGAATTGGATGAAGCCATGAATGATTTGCGGACGATAATGAAAAACCGTACGAGTTACAGTTCGGAAATTGTAATCAGAGCACACGAAGTCTTATATCGTATCTTACTACAAAAGCAGGATTTCGGACAGATTGTTGAGATCCTAAAAGATTCTATTAATTGGCTACCAGAGGAATATGCTAAAGATGGATATGATGCAATGCAAGCGAGAAAAAGCTTGAAAAACAGGTTAAAAAGGCTTGACAAACAAGTTTAAGGGTTAGTTAAAGAGGTTATAATTTACAATACTACCTGTGTCAACTATGATACAGGTAGTTTCTTTTTTTGACCTAAACAATTGTAACTCTGGTATTTATAGAAAGTAGGGTATCGTATGAAACCAGATACTCAAGAATCAATGCAGGGCAACATATGGAAAAACCAAGGTCTATTGATTTTCTTATCGGGGAACTTACTCTCAACCTTGGGGACCTCAGTTGCATCATTGGCGGTCATGTGGTTATTGAAAGAGACAACCGGGTCTACATCGAAAGCCGGATTAACCTACCTCGCAAGCTACTTGCCTACTTATTTATTGTTGCCGTTTGCTGGAAATATTCTGGACCAATTCAGCAGAAAAAAAGTGATGCAATGGTCACAGTTCGCCAACGCTGTGTTCTCCATACTCGTGGGCATATTTCTGCTGACCAGAAAAGCAAATGTCTATCTACTGGCAAGCTACTATTTCATTAATTCCGCAACCAATGCATTTTACCAACCGGCTTCGGAAGCGATTATTCCCAATCTTGTTGAGAAAGAGTTGCTAACACAAGCCAATGCAATGAAACAGGGGTTTTTAAGGGGCGGTACTCTGCTTGGACCTGCGCTGGCTGCTTTGACTTTAGCAAAGTTCAACTACAGTTATGTATTCTTTTTGAAGGGCTTTCTGTACTTGTGCTCTTGTATCTCTCTGTTTGGTGTTTCAGCAAAGGAAGAATATTTGAATCATCACCGAACCGAAAAACCTTATGCATTAAAGAATATTGTGGAAGCTCTGAAGTATATCAAACACCACACTGTCATCATGCAATTAATGTTCCTATTCTCCTTTGCTAACTTTATGGGTTCTGCCAAAAACCTGCTCTTGCCGTTTTATGTTACCGAACGCTTAGGGGGAGTCGGCGATTTTGCTGCCATGGCAACAGCCGCGAGTGTGGCGGGGTTAATTGTCTCATTCTTGATTACTTTCGTAAAGAAGGTCGACAGGGTCGGCGTGTTATTGATTAGCAGTTGTCTGGTTATGACGTTATCTCAAATGTTCCTAGGGATGAGCACGAATTTGCCGCTATCGATGTTTCTGTACGCCTTGGGATTAACAGGAGGGATGATCAGCGGCATGTGCTCTTCGGTTATTTACCAAAGAGAGGTTGCCGATGAAATGCGAGGAAGAGTGTATTCTTTCAGAACGATGTTATCGACGGCGTTGAATCCGGTTGGAACCGTTGCGGCAGGATTTGCCGGAGATGTATTACCCGCGTGGCAAGTCATCAGTTTGTTCGGTGCGATTGCATCGGTGGTAACGATGAGTGGCTATTTCATGAAAAAATTACGAAGAAGTTGAAAAGGTATAAAAGAGTTTTAAACAGCACTAAATGAATTGAGTGCTATGAGGTGATCAGTATGGTTCAACAAACACAATTCGTTGTGACCGATGTGGGTAGCACAACAACGAAAGCGCTGTTATTTGAAAAAGTTGAGAATTCGTGGCGGTTTGTAGCAAAAGGAGAAGCTGCCACCACTGTGGAAGCTCCGTATGCAAACGTTATGATTGGTGTTATTAACGCCTTTACAAAGTTACGAGACCGCAGCAATATCAATTTTTTTACTGTTGAGGGACAAGAACTGAAGACAAACATCCCCTACCTTTCCACCAGTTCTGCAGGTGGTGGCTTACAGATGGTTGTTTGTGGTCACGTGGGGAAAATATCTGCCGAAAGTGCACAACGGGCAGCATTGGGCGGCGGCGCTATTTTGCTCGATGTGTTTGCTGCCGACGATGGCAGAAGTCTATACCAACGGCTGGAACGGCTTCGGACCTTGCGTCCCGACATGATTCTTTTATCGGGGGGAGTAGACCTGGCAGAACCCGGTTCGTTTCTGATTGAGATGTGCGATTTCATTCGTTCTGCCCAGCCTAAACCCAAATTTGGATACCACTATGCGCTACCGATTATTTATGCCGGAACCTCGAAGGCAGTGGATTTAGTTCATGACTTGTTGGGGGATCGTTATGCCATTAAGGTGGTCGATAATCTACGACCTTCGTTTCAGGATGAAAATTTGAGTCCCACGAGAGAAGCGATTCATGAGTTGTTTATTGAGCATGTGATGTCTCATGCACCCGGCTATGCAAAACTGAAAGAAGTAACGACTACCGATATTATGCCAACCCCAACGGCCGTAGGCGAAATACTCACTCGTTATGCCATAAGAGAAAAGAAGAATATACTGTGTGTTGACATTGGTGGGGCGACCACCGATGTGTTTTCAGTTGTACAGGGAAATTATATGCGTAGCGTTAGTGCTAATTTTGGTATGAGTTATAGTATTGGTCATGTTGCTTCCACAGCCGGGGCTGAGAATATTGCACGTTGGCTCCCGCAAGGTCTTTTAACCGAAGAAGATATGATGATTCTCATCGGCACTAAGCTTATTTATCCGACCGATCTTCCTGCCACAAAAGAGGAATTGCTCACAGAACAAGCCGTCGCCAGAGAGGCGTTGAGGCTATCTTTTGAAGATCATCAGCAGATTGCGAAGATTCAAAAGCCCACTTTATTAAGATTTGGGCAAACCTTAGCCCAAGCTTCCGAAGCGGTTCGATCTTTGACGATTGAAGATTTTGATTTGATCATTGGCTCCGGAGGGGTTTTGTCGAACGCTCCGAACCGAAAAGATGCAGCTGTGATGCTTATCGATGCCTTTCAGCCCACAGGAGTGGTTGAATTAATGGTCGATTCGGTTTTTATGCTTCCTCATTTGGGCGTGTTTTCCAAAATCGATGAGCAAGGTGCGATTGATCTATTGGAGACGGAATGTTTAATTCCCTTAGGTACGGTGCTGGCACCGAAAGGCTTTGGAAAAAAGGGTCAACCGGGGCTCACTCTACGTGGAACAACTTCCGCCGGCCATCGATTTGAACAGACGTTTTACTGGGGTAGGTTGAATTTTATGGATCTTTCTGAGACCGAACAGGCAACCCTGGAAGTGATTGCCCATGGCGAAACCAAGTGGCCCCTGAGATTCCAAAAGTTGCATGTAAGGGGTGGCAAGTGCGGGGTTATCGTCGACTTACGCGGAAGACCTATGGAGGTGAAAGTATGCCGAAATACCGAATTGTTCGACGAAAAATGACCGGTGGAGGAGACTTCTTGGTTACCATAGGGCAAAAGGTAAAAAGCAATGATGTGATTGCAAAAATGAAGAATCTTTCTGGGCAATTGACAAGGGTGTTTGTCAGTGATGATATTTGCTCGGAACCTAGTACCCTACAAGAGAAATTGCGCGTGTCCGAAGGGTGTAAAGTAGCAAAAGGCGATATTCTTGCTGAGAATCGGCATTTTTTTACCCGTCGGGTCAGCCGAAGCCCAGTACCGGGTGTGGTCGCATTGGTTTCGAATCATTTGGGGTGTATTTTTATTCGCAATCCGTTGCCTGAAAGCACCGAAAAAGAGATTTACATTACTGCCGAGGCGTTGAATATGAATAAGCTGAAGTTTAGCGATGCCATTCGGGTCAAGCAAGGCGATATTGTTGACCAGGGGCGCATTCTTGTAGATGTGAAACCCCCTGTGACAGCACCTGCCCTGGGGCGTATTCGGGAGGTCGATATGAAAAACGGCCGCTTGATTCTATCTCCTTTGTATCATCGTCCGGAGCTGATAGCGCATGTTCAAGGGGTGGTGACTGCTTTTCCGGAAGAGGGCGTGTGTGAAATCCAGGTGTATGGCGAGGAGTTGCAGGGGGCTTTCGGCTATGGCGGTGAAAGCAGCGGAACCTTGCGGGTGGTCGATTGCGGAGTAAAACGGTTGACCATGGAAGACCTGCCGGCTGAACTTTCGGGAAAAATTGTGGTGACTGCTGGGGATGTGGCTGCTGAGGCGTTGGAATGGATGAAGCAACAACAGGTTTTGGGTTTGATTTGTGGGTCCCTTTCCCCAACGATATTGCGCGAGTTTTGTCCGCAGGATCCCCTGACGTTTTTGGGAAGCCGCATGACGATGCCGTTTCCGATTATCCTCATGAATGGCTGGCGCGGTGCCATGGATAAGCAGGTTTGGCAAATCTTCCAGAAGCATCAAGGGGCTCTTGTTTCGGTAGATGCAGAAACGCAGCTGCGAGCCAACGTGATTCGGCCGCGCATTTTAATACTATTAACGCCACCGGAGGAGGGGATGAAGCCATGAATACAACGGTGATTTCCCTTTTGGAACAAACACAAACAGTTCCGACAATGCAAAGAATTGCGCAGAGGTTGAAGTTGAAACCTCGCGAGTTTGCTGCGGCGGTTGCCTTCTGCGGTATTCATATGACGTTGTATCCCTTGTGGATTCACATGTGGGGGCAATTGGGGGTTGAGCTGCCTTTGCAAATGGTGGATACCGACCCGGAAACCATTGGTCATAGTGATACACCTTGGAAAATGATCGTCTTTTCGTGCAGTCAAACGAAAGCATTATTGCATGTGCAAACGAAGGGGTTTTCAGATAAGCCCGACTTGTTTCAAAAAATGATGATTCATCCGTTTCGGCAGTTGATTGAAAGTTTAGATGATGACGGACGATTTGTGGCATATGCGGAGGCGTTGCCTATTTTGACCGATATCGGATGCAGCACCGATTGTAATGTACCGTTGGATATACCAATGCTTTCGCTGGAGAAATTGGAATCTCAGTTTGACCTTTGGAGAGATTGGGGTAAGCAAATGGAACCACGGCTTTATGCCTGGCTGCAACAGCATAAAGGTGATTCCGTGACTCCCGAAAAGGCGATTGAGTTGTATCGTGAATTCGCAGCGGTCTTGTGGCAAGAATTACTACAGAAGAAGGTAATTCAGGCAGCGCCTTTACCCACCGGATGGTTCAGTCAACTGAAGGGGTTCCGGAAAGAAATCTTTCATGGCACAGCCCTTTTGCTGGGAGATCATGAGAGCTTTTGGTACAGGCACGAGAAGTGGGTATGAGGGGGAATCGTGGGTTTGTTATAGGAGATCTTTTTGATAGATTAAGGTTCCCGGTCCTTGGCTAATTACGTTGAACCCGGCAAACAAAGCAACCTGCTCCGGTTTGACCAAAAAGGTGAGTTGCGGTATGTTCATGCGAGCTGCCCGGTTGATCACTGCACCCACCAGATCTTCGCTTAAATCATCTGCCCATAAATGAACAAGGGGGTTCTCATAATCCCCGGTGCGGTCTCGCAGCACACAAAAGGCCTTAGTCAAACCATGCGACAACCTAAAACTCATCTCTGTAGGACGAAGATGGAAATCCAGCGCGTAAAAGCCGGGTTCCTCTTCGTCTTTTAGTAACTGTAGCAGTTGAACAGGGGAAAGAATTCTCCCCGATTGGATTGGTTTGGTTTTTAGGGACGGTTCTCCGGTGAACTCAACTTGCGTCACTGAAGCTGTACGACTATGCCAAGGGGTTTGCATGCGTTGCGTGCTCAAGGTCAGGCGAACAGTTTCATCGTGTAAGCTTAAGCCATGTCGCTCATAGAAAGCTGGCACAGCGGGGTTATAGGTGGTGAGGGCTTCACACCCGATTTGTTGCAAAAGCTCATAGGCGTCTTGCATCATCAGGCTGCCGATGCCTCGGCCACGGTAATCGACGTGGAGATAAAAGACCGATAAATTGGCGTGAAAACCATATTCACCATCTTCTTCAAGGTAGAGTTCCATTTCGCCGATGATCATGCCATCTAGTTCTGCCACAAGGGGAATATGACCCTGTTGCAAGATGCGATTTAGGTGGATGGCGCAGAGTTCGGGGCTCATCCAGGCACCACCATGCTCCCAGCGGTCGAGTAACGAGCACTCTTCCCAGGTGGCTTCGCGTTTGTGACGTTGACCGGTTTCGTCGGTATAAGAGGCTTTCCACTGGGTAATATCACTACGATGTATCTCGTGTATTGCCTGTGTGTCAGACAATGTTGCATAGCGTATGGTTAACATAGGGACACTCCTTTTGCTTTCAGGATTGACGTTGAGGTTATGAGGATAAAGCAGGTACTCATGGGGAAATCTGCTTTTCAATTATAACACAAATATGGTATACTACAAAAAAAGGTTTTGGTGGTGGATGACATGCGGCTTGAAGAACAGATTCCTCAGGAGTGGAGCGTAGCATTGCAGGAGACCCTATCAAGCGATGCCACCAAACAGCTTTTCTCCCGGGTGGAAGGTGCATACAGCTCCCAAAAGGTTTATCCGGCTCAAGAGCAGTTATTTCGAGCCTTAGAACTGACGCCATTATCCCAAGTTCGTGTGGTGTTGCTGGGGCAAGACCCCTACTTTCATCCCGGTGAGGCAGAAGGATTGGCTTTTTCGGTACCAAAAGGCATGACTATACCGAGTAGTCTACGAAATATTCACGGTGCGCTGTGGGAAGATTTAGGAATATCGCCACCAAATCATGGAAGTCTGGTAGCTTGGGCCAAACAAGGAGTACTTTTACTCAATACTATACTCACAGTAGGAAGCGAGGAAGAAGACACTTCGCAAGGCAAAACCAAATATTCGGCAATTAGCCATGCAGGGTTGGGTTGGGAAAGCTTAACCGATGCCCTCTTATCTGTTGTAGATCACAAGTCACATCCCGTTGTTTTTATGCTATGGGGTAAAGCCGCACAAGGCAAGAAAGCACTCATCAATACCTCACGGCATTGCATTTTAGAGACGGTACATCCCAGTGGCTTGTCAGCGTGGCGCGGGTTTCACCAGTGCCGCCACTTTTCACAGGCCAATGCTTTTTTGCGTGAGCAGGGATTAAAACCCATATGTTGGGAACTATAATATTTGGAGGTCGCTCTAATGGCTAAATTGTATTTTCGGTACGGCACCATGGGTAGTAGCAAATCGGCTCAAGCGCTAATGGTGGAGTTTAATTATCGAGAAAGAGGATACCATGTTTTGCTGGCAAAGCCCGCTATCGATACTCGTGACCAGGCAGCGGTGATTCGCTCAAGAGTCGGCCTGGAGCGTCCTTGTCGGCTTATTTATAAAAACCAACGCTTTGCCGACCTGTTAGAACCGCAACATCAGGTCATTATTGTAGATGAAGCGCAATTTTTAACCGGGGCACAAGTAGAAGAGTTGAAGAATCTCACGGTTGACTGTGATATGCCGGTTCTGTGTTATGGGTTACGAACCGATTTTAGCACACACATGTTCGAAGGAAGTGCCAGGTTGCTGGAATTGGCGGAGAGTGTCGTCGAAATCAAGTACATTTGTCATTGTGGTGCCAAAGCCACCGTGAATGCTCGTTTTAATGAAAATGGAATTATTCGCGAAGGTCCACAAGTGGTTATAGGAGGGAACGAACAGTATACACCTCTCTGCTACCGTTGTTGGCGGGAAGGGCGTTTGAAATAATTCCGGAGGAGGGATGATATGGTCAAGGAAAAAGAGCATAAGCAAGTTGCTCAGAACCGAAAAGCTAGGCATGATTATTTTATCTTGGAAACCTATGAAGCCGGAATAGAGTTGAAGGGTACCGAAGTGAAGTCGGTACGTGCCGGGAAGGTTAATTTGCAAGATAGCTATGCCAGAGTCGAAAAAGGTCAATGTATGCTAATGAATGTGCATATTAGCCCCTATGAAGCCGGAAATCGCTTTAATGTAGAACCCATGCGACCGCGAAGATTGCTTTTACATAAACGAGAGATTTTGAAGCTACAAAGTGCGATAAAGGAGAAGGGATACACGTTAGTTCCTCTTTCTTTTTACCTAAAGGATTCTCTGGTGAAAGTCGAATTGGGAGTTGCTCAAGGTAAAAAACTCTATGATAAACGCGACGACGAGGCCGATCGCTCTGCCAAGCGTGAAAGCGCTCGTGCAGTCAAAGAAGGTCGTCGATACCAAGAGTAACATTTAAAGGGGTAGGGACTGTCCCTACCCCTTTAAATGTGATAACTTTGTGGACTAGACCCTTTTAAAAAACTTGACAAGTGATTGAGTTTTTTGTATACTTTATTCCTGACAATTACATTCTCATCAAGAGTGGTGGAGGGACAGGCCCTATGAAACCCGGCAACCGGCCTTTATGGTACGGTGCTAACTCCTGCACAAAACTTGTGGCAGATGAGTGGCGAACTTTCGACACGTACCCTTCTGCTTAATCGGCAGAAGGGTTTTTATAACGTCAAACGCACGAGAATGAATTGCATGAAAGCAAGGAGGAGTTTATGATGGCCAAAGAACGACACTTTTTTACTTCCGAATC
>CALCNS010000105.1 GCA_937897315.1 uncultured Bacillota bacterium | reverse complement strand
CGAGATTCCGAAACGTGACTGGAGTTCAGACGTGTGCTCTTCCGATCTCTGTATATACTCTACCTCCCAATCAAGCGGTATCTATAGAACGACAGAAAAAAATCAATACGAAGTATGCCAACGATCTCAATGAATATCGTGATGTTATGAGCATCATTCTTAAGAAAAGTAAATCATTGTTAAAAGAGATACCCTATCCTTGGCCTGGAGTTGGTGGGCAATTTATTAATCAGGACGCTGCGGATACCTATCTGATTCCCAATTCCTCTGTGCAACTCATCGTAACTTCACCACCCTTTTTGGATCAAGTGCAATATCATCAAGACAACTGGTTGCGCTGTTGGTTTAATCACATCGATACAAACCAGGTAGCATCAAGGATGACTCAGTTTCGCTCTCTCGATCAGTGGGTTTTAGCCATGGAGAAGGTGTTTCTTGAGTTTCATCGCATTCTAATCCCTGGAGGATATGGAGCTTTTGAGGTGGGGGAAGTACGTAAAGGTAAGATTCAACTAGATGATTATGTATTTCCAATCATCGAGAAAACAAGATTAGAACCCATTGCGACCTATATCAATCGTCAACAATTTACAAAAACGGCGAACATTTGGGGAGTCACCAACAACACCGGTGGCACCAATACCAATCGGGTGATTCTGTTCAAGAAACAGTAAAATACAAGGAGGGTGCAGTATGTCATCATTGAATATTGTGGGGAAGATTAGTTTTCTATACTTTGACGACTTAGAAGCAGCATGTCATTTCTTTCAACAAACATTAGGGTTACCGCTAGTTTGCGATCAGGGATGGTCCAAAATCTATCAGGTATGCCCGGGTTCTTATATCGGCGCGGTCGATCGTAGCAGAGGTGCTTGCAAAGCGACCACCCGTGATGGGGTCTTAACCAGTTTCGTCGTCTTGCAGTTCGATGAAATGGTACAACGTTTAACGAAAGTCGGAATCGAATTTATAAATCCTCCCCATATTAGTGAGAAATTGCAAATCAAATCCCTGATGTTCATGGGGCCGGAAGGGTACAAATTTGAAGTGGAAGAATTCTTAAGTCTGGCTGACCGTGCCGTGTTTTATGCAGGTGAATAAGATGAAAATACAGATTGTACTCTATGATGATTTTGAAGCCCTAGATGTCTTTGGTCCGGTTGAAGTTTTTTCTAAGTGTGAAGAACTGGAGTTGTGTTTTTGCTCTATGATGGGAGGACCCATTCGTAGTACTCAGGGTTTTACAGTTCAAACCGAAAGCATAGAGTGTTGTTCTCCTGCAGATGTTTTGTTTCTCCCGGGAGGTATGGGAGCAAGAACTTTGGTTAACGACCAAGATTTTTTAAGAAAACTTCATCACTATACCAATCTGGCAGCTCAATGCTTGTCGGTTTGTACCGGTTCAGCTTTGCTGGCCAAATGTGGAGTTCTCAATGGAAAGTTCGCAACAACGAACAAAAGATCATATACCTGGGCAACTTCACAAAGTCATGAGGTCCATTGGTTGGCGAAAGCAAGATGGGTTGTGGATGGTAAGTTTTACACTTCATCCGGTGTTTCTGCGGGAACCGATATGGCCTTAGGTTTTATCTCCGATACCTTTGGACGAAAGAAAGCAGAAGAGATTGCTCATAGAATCGAGTACATTTGGAACGATGACCCCAATCACGATTTGTTTGAAGTGCATTAGTATAAAAAGCCTCCGAAATTTCGGAGGCTTTAATGCTATTCGGGTAACTGATATAACGTTCTTGAGAACGTAGTAAGGAATTCCGCTCCAGATTCGGTGATTAAGATCATGTCTTCTACTCTCATATAGCACTCCTCTGGGAACCAAATTTTAGGTTCTGCACAAAAAACCATGCCTGGGGAAAGAAGAGTGGTTTCAGTATTTAATAACCAGGGATCCTCATGAACATCAATACCGATTTGATGCCCACAGATTCCGGTATCGGCATAGAGCATCCGATCACCAAAACCCTCCTCCGTGACCACTTCGCGAATGAAACGATCGACATCGCTAACCCGATGTACTCCAGGCTTTAATCGCTTCACCATTTCTTGTTGTCCCTTTTGTAAGGCCGCATAGGCATCTGCAATCTTCTTTGGGGCTTGCCCACGATAAAACGATCTGCCATAGTCCGAACAATACCCATCGACGACAAAACCAAAATCGAATGCGATTCCCGTAGGTCCCTGCATGGGTAGATTTTTGGGGTAACCGATTCGTTCTTTAGCCGAAGGATGACCCGGTCGCGTATAAATACAGGCTGCCGGGAAAGAGACATCGGTTGCTCCACCTCGAAAACCCTCTTGTTGCATAAAAGCTTCCACATCCATGGGGGTGCTACCTTCCACGAGAAGGGGTAAAGTGGCTTCCATCACCTTGTCGGTTAAGGCAGCTGCCTTGCGCAATGTTTTGATTTCATTCTCGTCTTTAATCATCCTCATGTCATCGCATAAATGCTCACCAAGCACAATATTCAATGAACGATCGAAATGCAGGAAAAGTTCTTTCATTCCTTCAAAAGCATCTGCTCCTAAAGCAATACGATTTCCGTTGCAGTGCTTCCGCCAAGTATAGGGATAATGACTCCAAAAACCAGCATATACGGGCAAGCCATAGGAAGAACTCCTTTCTTCCTCCTGAGGGTGACAAAGAATAAAAGCACTTTGCTGAGTAGGAATCACTAACAACCGAGTCGGTAAATGCATACCACTAAAATACCCTTTCCCATGCGACATTTTGCTGTAACCCGTTCTATGATAACAAAGAGAAGGGTCATCGAGCAGATACTGCATACTCGCCCCAATGGTGAAAATCGCACCATCGAGCTGAGAATTTTTGAGACGCATTTGTAATTGCTCTATTCTGTTCTTGGATGTATTCATACTTTCCCTCCTTAGTGTAACAATCTATATACAAAGATACAGTTCTTCTCATTCTTCTAATCTCCTTCATTCATAAGAGAAGGAATTTTTTGTTCAATTGTCAAACTAAACATAGTTAATCTTAGTGAAAACGAGGTGCAAGAATGAGACCTTCATGGGATAGTTATTTTATGGAGATTGCGCAAGTCGTCGCGAAACGATCTACTTGCTTAAGAAGACAAGTAGGAGCCATTTTGGTCAACGATCGCAGAATATTGTCAACCGGTTATAACGGCTCACCGAGTGGACTGGCTCATTGTGGAGAAGTCGGATGCAAAAGAGAGCAAGAGAATGTACCTTCCGGACAAAGGCACGAGATATGCAGAGCTGTTCATGCGGAACAGAATGCCATTATTCAAGCAGCCATAGCTGGAGTAAGCATTGAAGGTTCTGCTTGCTATACCACGGCATTTCCTTGTGTGTTATGTGCCAAAATGCTTATCAATTGCCACGTGTCTGCCATTTATTATGCAACGGGTTACCCAGACGAGTTATCAAAATCCTTGTTACAAGAAGCAGGTATTCCTTTGATTCAAGTGCACCTATAAATATGAGCCACCGACCAAAAGTGACCACGTGAAATAATTCACTTGTTCTTGTAAGAATTGACAAAATAGTATACTATGATATACTATTTTCGTTGTGAGGTACTATATGAACGGAACAAATCTTACACTCATTGAAACCATATTTACTTTTTGTGTAGCTCTTTTTTTGGTGATTTGTTTTACTCCCATAGCCATGAAATTGGCGCAACGATTTCATATTATGGACAGGCCAAACCCAAGAAAAACTCATAAAGTTCCTACTCCATACTTAGGCGGAGTAGCCATTTATTTTGCCTTTTTGGTCGCCTGCACCCTGTTTGTACCCATTAGTAAAGAAATGTTGGGTATCTTGGTGGGAGGCACCATTTTAATGTTCATTGGAGCTGTCGATGACAAAATGGACATTTCTGCGAAACTACGTTTACTGGTACAAATCGGGTGTGCCTTTCTGGCGGTCCAAAGTGGAATTGTGATTGAGGGAATTGGTATACCATTCTCGCCGGGCTACATTTCTCTTGGGATTTTTAGTATTCCCTTATCCATGCTGTGGATTGTCACGGTGACCAATGTTATGAATTTCATCGATGGCTTGGATGGACTGGCATCCGGAACCGCAGCAATAGCCGCAGTTTCTTTAATGATTGTTGCATGGAGAATGAATTATATCGATGTGGTTGTTATGGCAGTTGCTTTAGCAGGCGCATGCATGGGATTTTTATTCTATAATTTTCACCCTGCTAAAATTTTCATGGGGGATGCAGGTGCTTTGTTCATTGGGTTTGTTTTGGCGTGCTTGTCTATAAAAGGCCCCATGAAAAGTGCCACATTTGCCACCATGTTAGTACCTGTTTTAGCACTGGGGTTGCCTTTGTTCGACACCATGGTAGTCTTTTTTCAGCGAATCCGTGCTGGAAAATCCCCAATGAAAGCCGACAGGCAACACATCCACCACATCCTTTACGACAATGGCTTAACACAACGCCAAACCGTATTATGGTTGTATGCTATTTCCACGTGCTTAGGGTTGGCAGCAGTCGAAGTTAATAATGTACAAGGTAGAATCATTTCTTTGGTCGTGGGATTAGCCGGAATGTTTTTGTTTGTGGTCGCCAGAACCATGAACATCAAGGATATGGACGATGATACCAAGGGCTATGGGAGCAATTTTAAAAGAGAGCTGCAAGAAGAATTGAAACGCAGAAAACAAGATTCTTAGGGGGTGTGATATTGACCGAGCAGAAGAAAACGAAAGTTTTAACGATTTTTGGCACTCGACCGGAAGCCATTAAGATGGCTCCGCTAGTGAAAGCTTTGGAAAAATCCGAACACATCACTTCTTTGGTCTGTGTTACAGCTCAGCACCGAGAAATGTTGGATCAAGTTCTACTTACTTTCGACATCCATCCGGATTACGATTTAAACATCATGCAGCAACGTCAAACACTGACCGGCGTCGCGATTCGTGCCTTAGAAGGGTTAGAGGGCGTTATGGCAGAGGCTAAGCCAGATCTCATTTTAGTCCACGGTGACACACTTACGACGTTCATCGGAGCACTCATCGCTTACTTTCATCAAATTCCCATTGGTCATGTAGAGGCTGGGTTACGAACGTACGATAAATACTTTCCTTTCCCCGAAGAAATGAACCGGCAATTAACCGGACGATTAGCCGATTTACACTTTGCTCCTACTACCTTAGCGCGCGAGCACCTCTTAACCGAAAGAATTCCTAATGAGAAGATTTTTGTCACGGGAAATACCGTTATCGATGCCATGGCTTATACGGTAAAGCAAGAATACACGTTTGCAGAAGCATCTTTAAATGAACTGAACTTCCAGCGAAAAATCATCACAGTGACTGCACATCGGCGAGAGAACTTAGGTGCTCCTATGAAGCATATTGCCGATGCGGTGCGAAGAATGGTGCTGGAGAATCCTGAAGTGGAAGTGGTTTGGCCGGTACATCGAAATCCTGCCGTTCAAGAAGTCGTCATGCCAAGACTGAGCGACCTACCTCAAGTTCACCTGATTGATCCACTCGACCCGAATGACATGCATAATCTTATGTCTCGTAGCTATATGATATTGACCGATTCAGGGGGAATTCAGGAAGAAGCCCCTGCCTTAAAAAAACCGGTTTTGGTGTTAAGGGATGTCACAGAAAGACCGGAAGCGGTAGAAGCGGGAACTGTCATATTGGTTGGAACCGATGAAGAGCTTATTGTTCAGGAAAGCCGAAAACTACTTCAAGATTCGTCCCATTATAAACGGATGCAAATGGCAGTGAACCCTTATGGAGATGGTCAAGCATGCCGACGTATCGTGGAAGCCATAGAATATGCTTTTTGTCATAGAGAACATGCGCCGGAACCCTTTTATGTGGCGACCCGACAGGATGTGTAGAGCTAATGAATCATGAGTTAGAGGCATACTGGAAGTTATGGTGGGAGCATTCGAAGGTCATCATCTACTCCGTACTCCTCATGGCGGTACCTTCCGTGTTTTTTAATCGTGCCGTGGCCATTGGCTCCGTCGCCGGTGGTATAGTTGCCTTCTTAAATTTTCGCCTAATCGCCTTACAGATTCAACAAGTGGTAGATATGGCTCCAGAGCAAGCTAGAATTTATGCGTTTACTAGGTATCTTGTGCGATTTGTATTGGTTCTTCTCTTATTTACCATTCTTTTGCTTCGAAAGGACTTAGGCGTCTCGGCATTGGTGGGAGCCATACCGCCTTTCTTTGCTTTAAAGCTGTGGTTGTTTCTAAAGACATTTGTCGGTCACTTAATGAGTTATACAAAGAAGAAGAAAGAATAGAAGGGAGGGAAAATCGTTGGGTAGTTTAGAGATTAAAGGTCCAAAAATATTATTTCGAATCATGGGTTATCCCATCACCGAGACGATTCGAAATCAGTGGATTATCATGGCTTTTGTCATCGTGTTAGCTTTTTGGGTTAGTCGCAATTTAAAGAAAATTCCGAGTGGTAAACAACACATCGCGGAAATCTGGATCAGTATGGTTCA
>CALCNS010000104.1 GCA_937897315.1 uncultured Bacillota bacterium | reverse complement strand
TGGATTTTCTTCGCATTCTGATTCAGCTGCTCCATGAGTAAACCAAAAAGATTCATGGTAGCATTGAGACCAAACATCAGAATGATTGCTCCAATGTCATAAATGCCAAAGAGCAATCCGATAAGGACGATCATGAGAGAGGAACTCAAAGCATATTCATACCAACGAAAGGGGTTCATTCCCTTTCCTAAAAAACGGTTATAGATGCCATTTCCACCGGGTATGGCGATGATAAAATGAGCCAGTGCTGACAAAAAAAGAAATGCAGCAACCCACAAAGCAAACGGAACTGTGAAAACTGTTTTTGTTTCCGTAACCAAGCGGCCTAAAGTCGTATTAAAGGTTAGATAATTCGAAAAAACAGGAATTTTGAAGTTGCTCGCTTTGTCATAGTTATAGAATAAATAAGTCATCCCAATTCCTTGTATAAAATGGAAAAACCCCATAATGATGTTGAAGCGCCTTAAACTCGCTAAACTAATCGATTTCATAATCACACCTCTTTTAAATAAGAATAAGTCTTAATTAGATTATAGTACATTTGTTATGAAAAGCAAGTAGTTTATTTGTGACGTCGTTACAAAACGAATGTATGTCGTAGTACCATAATATGCCAGATTTTGGTTGACTTTAAAGTATTTGAGTAATGGCTAAACTGACTCCACTATACAGAATCCAAATCTTATAACTCCTCTTTCCCGTGAGCAAAGAATAGGACGCAGCTAGGCAGGCTGCCAAAAGAACTCCGATAAACCAAAAGCTTTGAATTCGTAAAGGAGTAAAACCAAAGCGTTGAATGTAGAGCAACAACTTTGAGGCGGCTATCATTGAAAATACTACACTTTCTCCAAGAATCACAAAAAACAAGGAGAACATTGCTGTGCTATGACGAATCGGTTGGTGGTGGCTGAGCCAAGCGAATCCCAGTAAAGCGAAATTCAAAGTGGTTATCGCACACAATTCGAAGAATCCTTGTCGTGCATATTGAGCAGCAGTCATATGGACCGGCAAAGTACGGAAGAAAGCACCAAACAAATAGGAACCCTGTAATAAAAAGAATGCTACATATAGGAGTGCAAAGACACTTAGTATACTTGACCACAACGAAGTTGGCACATGGCGTAAGTTCAGTAACTGGCTTTCCCATCGTTCTCTCCAAGCGGGTCTTAACTTTGCTTGTTCTTGATAAAGGCCAAAGAACAAACCATAGAGATAGGCTCCGATGGGTAAGCTTATTAGAAAACGGAACAGCGTTGGTCGTATGTTTTCCAAACGAACCCAATTAAATAGCGATCCGAGTATTTGGCGAAAACCGGTATCAGCTTGAGACAGGAGGTTTCCGGCAGTATACAACAAAATGATGGATATAATAAGGACTATGAGGATGATGACTTTGGCAGGTAAAGAACGGTCTTTTCCCAACCTTGTTGAAGTAAATAGGATAAGGGTTTTGAATCGTTGGAAAAAATGGCGAAATGGCAATACAACAAATCCAAACATCAAATCGATAAAGAGATATTCACTGCTTTCACCAGCGATGAGTTGACCAGATCGTGCTTCGAGCCAGTAGACTGCAAATGCATGACTGAGCAAAATGGCATACTCTCCCCAAACTCGATTGCGACCACTGATGATACTAACCAGGATGAGAAAAAGAGAAAACAACCAAATGTTATGTTCGGAAGTAGCTTTTGACTTTTGAAACAGCGAACTTCCGAAAGCACAGAAGACCATAGAAAAAAGCAGTAAAATCTGGGGTCCCATGTTAATGGGATGAGTTGCTATGAAGGTATAGAGAAAGGACATCACATAACTAAGAATGAAACCTATGGACTCAATGCTCAAGTGACTCCCTCCTAAATTCAAGCAAATCCCCTGGTTGACAATCCAGCTCGTTGCAAAGTGCGATTAGTGTAGAAAAACGGATGGCTTTTGCTTTATTATTTTTCAGGATGGATAAATTGGCTGGAGTGATACCGATTTTTTCAGCCAACTCTCCGGCAGAAATCTTACGTTTGGCCATCATCACATCCAAATTGACTATGATATCCATGATATATCCTCCTCCACTCTATACGGTATAATCGAGTTCGTTTTTCATGGATTCTGCTACCACAAAAACATTTTTGACAATTCGGACAATTAAGCCTACAAATGCTGCCGCGATGGTGATGATGATAAAGGGGAAATAGTAAAAAGAGCTAAACAGACAAAGTAGTGCCCCACCAAAACAAGCCCAACCCGTCCAACGCAATAGCTGAATATTCGCGACATCAAACACAATAGATTGTTTCATATTCTGTAATAGCTTCCATAATGAATATAGGAGAAACCAAGCGAAAATACTACCACCATAAAGGGTTCCTAATAATAATCGGTAATGCAATGAGCCACTCAGAGCCATGGAGAACTGAATAAACCAATTCACCAACCAAAAA